>CAIRAS010000547.1 GCA_903876615.1 uncultured Holophagaceae bacterium | reverse complement strand
TCTCTGAACCAGCCCACGCCCCGCAACTCTAAGGGGTTGCTATACTAGAGCTTCAGTCGGGGCGTGGCGCAGCCTGGTAGCGCATCTGCTTTGGGAGCAGAGGGTCGGAGGTTCGAATCCTCTCGCCCCGACCAAATAGAATCAAGCACTTAGGGCTGCAGCTTCGCAGCCCTTTTTGTTGAAATGTGCTCCGTACAACCAGCAAACAACCGAGAGATGCTTCTAGGGGTGGTCGTGACTCCCTGCGGAGCTCGCTACATCCCGGCATTTCTCCAAGCATCCACAGCGGAGCTTCTCCCTAGTTTGCACGGGCAACCTGTCTGTTCCATCTTAGAGGTCTAGGTCGGCGGCCAGAGTGCATCCTTGGCAAGATTGGGGTGCTACCGACGACCTCTTGTATGGCATGCAAGAGGTCGTCGGGATCTAGCGCAGCCTTGCCAAGTGTAGACTGACAAGGGAATCGCTTTTATCAACCTACTGAAACTTGGAGGATGAAATGAACCACCTTCGGTTGTTGGCTGTAACCGCTTTGGTTCTGGTGGGGTGTAATGGCAAACCAGAAGTGGATTTCACCAGGATTTCCATCGGTATGACAAAGGAACAAGTGGTTGAAAGGATTGGGCAACCAACACGAATGTCCAGTCAGGGGGGCCTTGAGGTTTTTGAGTACGAGGCATGGGACAAAAAGGGCATCGACGTTTCGCATTACAACCTTCGGTTCCTGTTCGTCAGGTTCCTTGGTGGAAAAGTTGATTCCTTTGGCAGAAAGGGCGACTTCGACAGCACTAAGAACCCTACAACGGAGCAAAAAATCACCACCATCAGTGAACATCCGAGGTTCGATCTCGCGGCCGAAATTAAACGACTAGACAAAATGAAAGCCGATGGCCTTCTTACTGCCGATGAATATGCTCAGCTACGCAAGAACGCCATCGAGAAGGCCAAAATCCTATAGTCCTGGCCCTGGTTGCTCGTTTCGGTTCACAGGGACTCGGCGAGGTTCTTTGGTGGATACTCGAACCGAAGGCCTGCTGATTCGTAATCAGCGGGTGAACCGTGAACCGACAATCTCTTGCATGCCATGCAAGCGGTCTCCCAGCGGCCAACGAGCCGGCATCCACGCGCCTAACACCCCAGGTTGGTTCGAGTAGACTTGGGAAATTAACGGGGGGGGGACGAGATGAGCTCAGGTTGTGGGGCAATGCTCGCGGTGATTGCGTTGGCCATCGG
This sequence comes from uncultured Holophagaceae bacterium, assembly GCA_903876615.1. The sequence continues at coordinate 1,440 of CAIRAS010000547.1, read as the reverse complement.
TGTCGCCATGCTGGCGGAGAGTTGCTCCGCTAAGAAGAACGAGAAAACCCGGACCGAGGCAACCCAGCTAGCCGAAGCACAGACCCGGGAAGAAGAGGCCTTCCAGGCGGCAATCCTCCCCAGTCGGCGCGGTTACCTGGTTATCGAGCCAGCAGAGGATAACCCGCTAAAACTCGAGGCCTATGTGGACGAGCTCTACCGCACAAACCAGGGCTACCTTGTGGAGTGGCCAGGTAGAGACTTCACCCGGGTGTTTCTCATAGATGAGACCTCCAAGGGTGCGAACGAGCAGTTGTTGTTTGCGCGCACGGCCGCCGCGAAGGCTCGGATCATTGCCGACTCGCTCTCGCGGGGTCCCAATCAGGCGAGAACCAGGACGGCCCTGCTTCAGGCGGCCGGTCAGGCCCCGGTCATTCTGCAATTCACACAGACCAGCCGCGACAGTCGCCATTCGCCCTTCCAGGCTTTCGTTCCTGTAGAGTTCCCGATCTCGCTGGAGAAACCGTGAACAGCCGACGCGCGCTCCCTGCGGCGGCGGCCGTGGTGGCAGTCCTCTGCCTCACTCCGGCCATCGTGAATGCCGGGATGAGCTTCGGCTTCTACACCAACCTTCGGTGGGTCGTGATGCTCGCCGCCGGAACCTGCGCCTTCCACCTCCAGTCCAACAAGGCAGCCATGGTCGCCCTGGTCGTCCTCGGCGTGCTCTTTAACCCCTTCGAGCCTATCCACCTCGGCCGAGACACTTGGCGAGTCCTGGACGTGGTGGCAGCAGGGGTCTTCGTCTGGGCGGCGTGGATAACCTGGGAGAGTCGGCCCTAGTCCGGAACAACCCATCCGCAACACCGGCCCGAACCACCGAGCAACTTCAGGTTCTGTTAGCCATTCAGGAGACGTTCCGGCATAGGACAGCCTTGTTGGTCATCGCCATCCAAACCCAGGTTTCGAAGGCTTGCGTAAAGTCGTGACTCCCCAGAATCGAAGTCAGGGGGCTTCGGACCTTGGCCGTGGATAATCTATGAGCAATTAGGGGCGACAGTCCTTACATGCCTCATAACCCCTGTCTCTTGCCTCTGACCGCTTGATGGGAATGCGGCTTTGGCCGAGGCTTCGGCATCCGTCCCGATGAAACTTCTTGCCAGTGCGGGTGATGTAGACGGTATCGGGCGACAGCCAAAACTGACCCTCTGGCGACAGAACTATTGACCCCCTGAGTCGCCGAGGAGGTGACGTGGGCAGGGAATGGAGGACGCTGGGTCCCAGACAACTGGGGGCCGAGGTGTTGGACGCACGCGAGGTTCAAGGGATCTTTGGGCTGCTGGGCCGGGGATGGCAGGTGAAAGCAATCGCCCGGGAACTGGGGATGGCGCGGAATACAGTCCGGGCCTGGGTGCGGCGTGGACCGGACGCTGAGCGACCGCGGACGGGCAGGCCCCAGGCATT
>CAIRAS010000546.1 GCA_903876615.1 uncultured Holophagaceae bacterium | reverse complement strand
GCCCTGGCCCGGAAGCACGCGGACCTGGTGCCGGTCACCGTGGAGAAGATGCGCTACGGCTTCACCATCGACGGCATCATCTGCGAGTACGCCCAAGTGTGGTTCAACGGCGCCATGGTGGAGACCGCCTGCGCCGAGAGCGAGAACTACGAGGGCATGCGCCAGGTCATCGAGGGCCTCGGCCTCAAGGAGCTTCCGAACACGAACTACCTCAAGGCGGCCAAGCGCGTCATGGGCATGGTCTAGATCAGTTGCAGGCTGCAGTACCCCTGGGGCGGCTAGAAGTTGGGGGGGACCGTCCCAGGGTTCGCAGCCGGGATCACCTGCCGTTCCTTCGTCATTCCCCACCGCCCCCCGCTCCGGAGTCTTGAATGTTCCCACCCCAGGTCGCGCCCTTTCTCCTGACCCTGGCCATCAGCACGCTGATCGGCATCGGTCTGCGCGACTACTACGAGAGCGAAAAGAAGTTCGACACCTTCGGCACCGTCCGCACCTTTGTCTTCTTCGGCATGCTCGGCTTCATGCTCTACCAGATCCCGACCATCGGCCCCTACGCCTTCCTGCTGGGCATGGCCGCGGTGGTGCCCTTCCTGCTGGTCTACTACAGCAACAAGGTCCGGCAGAAGAAGAGCCCCGGGCTCATCGGCGTGCTGATCGCGCTCATGACCTACACCACCGGGCCCGTGGCCCTCAACCAGCCCCACTGGTTCCTGGTGCTCTTCGGCGTGTCCATCCTGTTCGTCCTCCACTCCAAGGGGAAGATCCGCGTCTTCACGGACCGGCTGGAGACGGGCGAGGTGGTCACGGCCTGCAAGTTCCTGGCGATCGCCGGTGTGGTCCTCCCCCTCATTCCCTCGGCGCCCCTCGGCGCCGGCCTCGTGGCCCAGATCTTCGACTCACTGCCCGTCACACCCCGGCAGATCTGGATGGCGGTGGTGATCACCACGACCATCTCGTATCTGGGGTACGTGCTGCAGACCTACCTGTTCCCCCGGAAGGGCCTGCTGCTCACCGGCCTCATCGGCGGCGTCTATTCCAGCACCGTGGCGGTGCTGGTGCTGGCCAAGAAGTCCAAGCGCAGCCCGGGCCACGACGAGGAGGCGGCCGCCGCGATCCTGCTGGCCGTCTCGATGATGTACCTCCGGCTGCTGGTGCTGGTCGCGATCTTCCGTTTCCACTCGGCGCTGCAGGTGGGCCCGGCCCTGGTCATCCTGGCCCTGCTTGCGGCGGCTTATGGCATCTGGATCCGACGGAACAGCCAGGAATCGGTGCTGGTGGCCCAGGAGGCTCCGCCCAGCACGCCGGAGGCCCTGCTGGAGCCCGGGATGGAGCCCGTGCCGGGCGAGACCGAAGAGCCGGCCCTGCGGAAGAATCCCCTGGAGATCAACTCGGCCCTCTTCTTCGCCTTCATGTTCGTGGCCGTGTCCCTGGCGACCAAGTACGCCCTCATCCTCTACCAGGGTATGGGCCTGCGGATGCTGTCCTTCGTCGTCGGCTGCTCGGACATCACGCCCTTCGTGGTCTCCGTGTTGCAGGGCAACCTGGGCATCGGCACCGCCCAGGTGCTGCAGGCCATCATCATCGCCAGCGCCAGCAACAACATGC
>CAIRAS010000545.1 GCA_903876615.1 uncultured Holophagaceae bacterium | reverse complement strand
GCTCACGGCCCTGGGCTTCGGCGGCGCGATCTTCCACGTCTGGAACCACGCGATCTTCAAGAGCCTGCTCTTCTTCGGCTCGGGCGCGCTGCTGCACGCCACGGGCACCCGGGACATGGAGGGCCTGGGGGGCCTCGCGGCGCGCATGCCCCGCACGGCGCTGGTTCTGCTGCCGGGGGTGCTGGCCGTCACCGCCCTGCCGCCGTTCAATGGCTTCCTCAGCGAGTGGTTCCTCTATCGGGGGCTCTTCGCCTCCCTGCGGGGCGGCGACGCCTGGTCCTCGGGCCTGGCGCTGCTGGCCCTGGTCTTCACTGGGGGCCTCGCGGCCGTGGCCTTCGCCCGGTTCTACGGCGTGATCTTCCTGGGAACGCCGCGCTCCGAGGCCGGGGCCCACGCCCATGACCCCTCGCGGCTCATGCTGGTCCCCATGGGGATCCTGGCCGCGCTGACCCTGGGCATCGGCCTCATCGCCCTTCCTCTGCTGCCGGTCCTGGATCGGGTCGTCAGCGTGGTCGCGCCGGGGCAGGCGCTGTCCCGGACCCTGCCCCTGGCCACCCTGGTGGGCCGGGACTTCCGGATGCTCCTGCTGCTGGAAGGCCTCCTGCTGGTCCTCGGCGGGCTGGCCCTGGCCTGGCTGCGCCGGGGAGTCCGGGCCGCCGAGGCCCCACCCACCTGGGACTGCGGCTACGCGGCGCCCACGGCCCGGATGCAGGTCACGGGCAGCTCCTTCGCGGACGGATGGTCGGTGTTCCTGCCGGGGGTAACCCAGCGGGTTCGCTCCATCCGGGCCCTCTTCCCGCGGGCCCACTCCTATCATTCCCGCGTGCAGGATGCGGTGGGCGAGGGTCTCCTGGCGCCCTGGCTGGAGCGGTTGGCCGCCTGGCTGTTCCGGTTCCACCGGTTCCAGACGGGCTACCTCTCGGTCTACATCCTCTACGTGCTGGTGACCCTCCTGGGCGTCTTCCTCTGGCTGCTGCTGCGGGCGAGGCTGCCGGTATGAGGCTCTACCTGCTCTCCCTGCTGCTGGCGGCCTGCTCCGGAATCCCGGGGCTCTTCCTGCGCCGCCGTGGGGCAGAGGTGTCGGCAGGCCTGATGACGGTCTCCGCGCTGCTCGGCCTCGGGGCTGCCGTGGGGGTGCTGGCGGGTGGCCCCGTGCCGAGCCTTCGCCTGCCGGCGCTGGCGCTGGGCTCGCCCAGCCTGCTGGTGCTCGATGCCGTCGCCGCCTGGTTCCTGATCCCCGTGCTGCTGCTGGCCGCCTGCGGCGCGTGGTATGGGGTCCGCTACTGGGAAGAGGCCCACGGCCACCCCCGCTGGGTGCGCCTGGTGTTTGGGGGCCTGACCGCCGCCCTGGTCCTGCTGGTCGCCGCGGCCCATACCTGGTTGTTCCTGCTGGCCTGGGAGGCCATGGCCATTGGGGCTTTCCTCCTGGTGCTCACCGAGGATCGCCTGGCGGAGGCCCGCCGGGCCGCCTGGATCTACCTGGTGTCCACCCACACGGGGACGCTCTGCCTCTTCGGCGCCTTCGCCCTCCTGGCGGGGGTGGCCGGCACCTGGGACCTGGGTGCGCTGCCCCGGGGCTTCGCCGCCTCGAGGCTGGGCACGCAGACCTTCCTGCTGTTCATGGTCGGGTTCGGCCTGAAGGCCGGCGTGATGCCGCTCCACATCTGGCTGCCCCCGGCCCACGCGGCGGCCCCGAGCCACGTGTCTTCGTTGATGTCCGGCGTGCTGATCAAGATGGGGATCCTGGGCATGGTGCGGCTGATCACCTGGATCCCGGATCCACCCCTCTGGTGGGGGGCGCTGTTCCTGGGGCTGGGTGGGGTGTCCGGCATCCTGGGGGTAGCCTTCGCGCTGGGGCAGCATGATCTGAAGCGCCTGCTGGCCTATCACTCCATCGAGAACATCGGCATCATCCTGCTGGGCCTGGGGCTCGGGCTGGTGGGCAAGAGCACGGGCCAGCCCGCTCTGGAGGCGCTGGGCTTTGCGGGAGCCCTGCTGCACGTGCTGAACCACAGCCTCTTCAAGGGACTGCTCTTCCTGGCGGGCGGGGCCGTGGTGCACGCCACCGGCACGCGGAACCTGGAGCAGCTGGGCGGGCTCGCCAAGGCCATGCCCTGGACCTCTGGGGCCTTCCTGGCCGGTTCCTGGGCCATCTGCGGCCTGCCGCCCCTCAACGGCTTCGTGAGCGAGTGGTTCATCTACCTGGGCGCCTTCCGCGCCATGGCGGGGGCCCGCTGGCCCTGGTCCGTGGGGGTCCTGGCGGCCCTGGCGCTCATCGGCGCCCTGGCCCTGGCCTGCTTCGCCAAGGCCTATGGGACCGTCTTCCTGGGGACGCCCCGCACCGCGGCCGCCGCTGCCGCCCACGAAGCCCCCCGCGCCATGCTGCTGCCCATGGGAGTGCTGGCGGGGGCCTGTGGCCTGATCGGGGTGTTCCCCATGGCGGTCGCCCCGGCCCTGGACCGGGCCATCGCCGGGTTGGGCGAGGCTCTGCCGGCCAGCTCCCGGCTCGCGCACCTGCCGCTGGTGACGGTGCTGGCCCTGACCCTGGCGCTGCTGGCCCTGGGCCTGACCCGCTGGGTGTGGGCGGGGCGCCGCTCCGAGCCTGTCCCGCCGGAGCTGCCGACCTGGGACTGCGGCTACGCGGAAGCGCTGCCCAGGGCCCAGTACACGGCATCCTCTTTCGCGGAGGGCCTGGTGACCGGCGCCCGCTGGGTCCTGTTTCCGAAGGTCCAAGGGCCCCAGGTGCAGGGCCCCTTCCCGGAGCCCACCCGCTTCGAGAGCCATGTGCCCGATCCCGTGCTGGACCGGGCCCTGGAGCCCGCCTTCCGCCTGGGGGCGCGGGGGCTGGTGCTCCTGCACTTCTTCCAGACGGGACAGCTGCCTGTCTACCTGCTCTACGTGCTGCTCACGCTCCTCTTCCTGCTGATCTGGATGGTGGTCTGAGATGTCCCAAGCCCTGCTGCCCACGCTGCTGAACCTCCTCCTGCGCGCCTTCGTGGTGCTCCTGCTGCCCCCGCTCATTCCCGGCCTCATCACCAAGATCAAGGCCTGGATGGCCGGCCGGTCCGGGCCGCCGGTGCTGCAGCTCTACTACGACCTGGCCAAGCTGGCCCAGAAGCAGGCGGTCTTCAGCCGGACCACCACCTGGGTCTTCCTCGCGGGTCCCGTGGGGACCGTGGCGGCGCTGCTGGTGGCCTCGCTGCTGATCCCGCTGGGGCACACCGCGCCGCTGCTCGCCTTCGAGGGCGACGTGATCCTCTTCGCCTACCTGCTTGGCCTCGGGCGCTTCCTCACGGTGCTGTCGGCCCTGGACACAGGATCTGCCTTCGAGGGCATGGGCGCCGCTCGGGAAGTCTCCTTCAGCGCCCTGGCCGAGCCGGCGCTGTTCTTCGGCTTCGCGGCCCTGGCCCGGGCCACGGGCAGCCTGTCACTCACCCCCATGCTGCAGTCCCACGGCATGTGGACCGCCGGGCACCTCTCGGGGCCGCTGATGCTGATCCTGGCCGGGTGGGGCATCGTCTTCCTGGCCGAGAACTCCCGCATCCCGGTGGATGACCCCAACACGCACCTGGAGCTGACCATGATCCACGAGGTCATGGTGCTCGACCACTCGGGTCGCCCCCTGGCGCTGATCCTCTACGGAGCCAGCCTCAAGCTGGTGGTGCTCGGGGCCCTGCTGGTGGACCCTCTGCTGCCGGTCCTGAGCAAGGGGTGGCTGAACGGGCTGGCCTTCCTCGGCGGGCTCGGCCTGCTCGCGGTGGTGGTGGGCGTGGTGGAGAGCACCACGGCCCGGTTCCGCATGAACAAGGTGCCCCAGTTCCTGGTGGCGGGGGTGTTGGCTTCGGCCTTCGCCTTCCTGCTGCTGCTGGTCTAGGAGGATCAGATGTCCCCGGATTTCCTCATCGCCCTCACCATGCTCACCAACTTCACCCTGGTGGCCACGAGCCGCGTCAACAAGGCCATCCAGCTGGCAGTGTTCCAGGGCATCCTCATGGGCCTGATCCCGCTGGCCATGGGCCTCGGCAAGCACCTGCACATCCT
>CAIRAS010000544.1 GCA_903876615.1 uncultured Holophagaceae bacterium | reverse complement strand
GTCCACGTCCCAGAGCAGCACCTCGGCGCGGGCACCGGGGTAGAGGTGGCCGAGGTCGGCGTGGCGCAGGCTGCGGGCGGCGTGGAGGGTCATGGCCGTGAGGGCCTCTTCGAAGGTCAGGCGCAGCTGCAGGCAGCCCAGGCGCAGGATGGTGAGGGGGTCCAGGCAGGGGCAGGACCCGGGGTTGAAGTCGGTGGCGAGGGCCACCCGGCAGCCGGCCTCGATCATGCGGCGGGCTGGGGCCCAGTCGCGCATGCCCAGGAACAGCGTGGTGCCTGGCAGCAGCACCGGGGTGACCTCGGCCGCAGCCATGGCCGCCATGCCCGCCTCGCTGCAGAACATCAGGTGATCCGCGCTGGCGGCGCCCAGCTCCGCGGCCAGCTCCGCGCCGCCGGTCCAGGACAGCTCATCGGCGTGGACCCGGGGAACGAGGCCAAGGGCCTTGCCTGCCGCGAAGATGCGGCGCCCCTGGGCGGCGCTGAACACGCCGGTCTCCACGAACACATCGCAGAACCGCGCCACGCCGGGGTTTTGGGCGACCAGCTCCGGCAGCCAGTCCTCGGCCACGGCGCGGGCGTTGGCCTCGGCGTCGCCGCCGAACTCCGGGGCCAGGTCGTGGGCGGGCAGCAGGGTGACATCGAGGCTCCAGCCGCGGCGCCGCAGCTCGGCGTAGGCCGCCAGCAGCCGCCCCTCCGTGGCCAGCTCGAGGCCGTAGCCGGTCTTGGCCTCCAGGTGCACCACCCCGCGCTCCCGGAAGGCACACAGGCGGGCTTCCCCCGCCGCCACCAGCTCCGCCAGGGAAGCTTCGCGGGTGGCCCGCACCGTCTCGCGGATGCCGCCGCCCTCGGCGGCGAGCTGCTGGTAGCTGACGCCCTGCAGGCGCCGGTTGAACTCGCCCGTGCGGTTGCCGCCGAAGAGCAGGTGGGTGTGGGGATCCACGAAGCCGGGCGTGGCCCAGGCGCCGCCGCCATCCACCCGGGGCGCGTCCGCCCAGGCGGCGGGCAGGTCCGCAGCGGGTCCCAGCCAGGCCACGCGGCCCCCGGACAAGTCCAGGGCCGCGTCCGGAATTCGGTCCACCGCCCAGGCCCGGGCGGGATCGGGGGTCCACAGCCCCCGGAGGTTCACGAGCACACGGCGGTCCGACATGGCACCAGTCTGCCAGGGAGGGGCATCGCCGCCGGGGATTCTTGGTAGCATCGGCCCAGCGCGGAGGTCCCATGGGGGCACGGTGGGTGGCATGAGCGGGCCGGGTCCGAGGGTCTTCCGGAAGGCCCTGCTCTGCGCCTGCTGCGCCGCCCTGCCGCTGGTGGCGCAACCCGCTACCGCCCAGCCCGGGGTCACGGTTCCCACGCCCGTGCTCAGGCCGGGTGAAGGTCTGGCCCTGGCGCTGGAGGGCGGGGACATCCAGACCTTCGGTGAGGGGCGCGCGATTTTCCCCATGGGCGGTCTCGCCAAGCTGGTGTGGCTGCGCGTCGAGGGCTCCACCTGGTCTACAGGGAACGTGAAGTTTCGCTGCCAGGGCACCGCCGGCTCCCTGACCTGCGGGACCCCGCCGGGCCACGGCACGGTCACCCTGGCGAAGGCCCTGGCGGAGGACTGCGATCTGGCCTTCCTGGCCTGGATCGCGGAGACGCGGGTCCGCTGGCTGCAGGACTACGGCCCTGAGGTGGCCTGGTACCGCGTGGCGGAAGTCTTCGAGCCCTTCCTGGGCCGGCGCCTCCCGGTAAACGCCAGCCTGCCGGAGTTCTCGACGCCTTGGGTGGGTGACGGCGACCTGCTCCGCACCAGCCCCGAAGGCTTTCTCCGGTGGCTGCTGCAGCCGGAGAACGCCGAGGTGGCGTCCTTCGGGCGGCGCACCCTGGCGGGCACCTGGGTCGAGGTGAGCGCCCTGTTCGGCAAGGAGAACTGGTGGTTCAAGACCGCCACGGCCAGCGTGCCTGGCGTGCCCGGGGCCACCAGCGCCTGGGTCGCAGGCGGGCGGGGCTCTACCCTGGTGGTGTTCCACCTCCCCCGGGGCAAGGGCAAGCCCGAGGCCCTGGCCCGCCTCCGGGAGATCCTGGGGCTGAAGCCTTGACCTCGCGCGTCCTCTGGGCGGTTTATCTGCTCCGCTGCGGCGACGGCACCCTCTACTGCGGCATCGCCCTCGACGTGGCCGCCCGGCTGGCGCAGCACCAGGCAGGCAAGGGCGCCAAGTACACCCGGGGCCGGACGCCGCTGGAGTTGGTCTTCCAGGAGGCCTGTGCCAGCAAGGGCGACGCCCTCCGCCGCGAGCGGCAGCTCAAGCGCCTGCGCCGGGCCGACAAGCTCAGGCTGTGCGGCCTGCCGCCATCGCGCTGAGCAGGTCCGCGGCGGCCTGCTTCGGCTGCTCGGCCTTGAACACGGCGTTGCCCGCCACCAGGCAGTCGGCCCCCGCGCGGACCAGGTCGCCGGCGTTCTTCAGGCTCACGCCACCGTCCACCTGGATGAAGAAGGGCACGCCGCGCTCGCTGCGCAGGAGGTCCAGCCGCCGCACCTTGTCCAGCACCCGGGGGATGAAGCTCTGGCCGCCGAAGCCGGGGTTCACGCTCATGAGCAGCACGAAGTCGAAGTCCCCGACGAGGTCCACGAGGGCCTCTACGGGCGTTCCCGGATTCAGCACCACGCCGGCCTTGCCGCCCGCCTGGCGGATGGAGGCCAGGGTGCGGTGCAGGTGGGGATCCGCCTCCTGGTGGATGCTCACCCAGTCGGCGCCGGCCTTCACGAAGTCCGCGGCGTACCGCAGGGGCTCCACGATCATCAGGTGGCAGTCCAGGGGCAGGGTGGTGGCCTTGCGGAGGCTCTCCACCACGGGCAGGCCGATGGTGATGTTGGGGACGAAGCGGCCGTCCATGACGTCCACATGCACCACCTGGGCGCCCGAGGCCTCGATGAAGCGCAGCTCCTCGCCCAGCCGCGTGAAGTCCGCCGACAGCAGGGACGGGGCCAGGAGGGGGGTGGCGGGGCGGAGGCTCATGCCATCAGTATCCCAGAGGGGACGGCTCTCTCGCCATGGCTTTACTGATAACCACTCTCGCGGAGAAGGGACGAGGGAAGCGGAGGGGCGCGGAGGAAAGCAGAGGACTGATCCTCAGAGG
>CAIRAS010000543.1 GCA_903876615.1 uncultured Holophagaceae bacterium | reverse complement strand
CGGCTTCCCGGAACTTCTCGAACACCACCTGCGGATAGAGGGGAATCTTGTGGAAGGCCACGCCGGTGGCGTCCAGGACGGCATTGCGCACCGCCGGGGCCGGGGAGATGGTCGGGCACTCACCCAGGGACTTGGAGCCGAAGGTCCCGGCCGCGTCAAAGGTCTCCACAAAGGCCGCGTTGATCTTGGGCGTGTCCAGGACCGTGGGCAGCTTGTAGTCCAGCAGGTTGGGGTTCAGGGGCTTGCCGGTCAGGGGGTCGAAGAGCATCTGCTCCAGCAGCGCGGCCCCCAGGGACATGCTGACGCCGCCGTGGACCTGGCCCTCGGCCAGCTTGGGGTTGATGATGGTGCCCGAGTCGTGGACGTTCCAGAGCTCCGTGACCTCCACCCGACCCGTCTGGATGTCCACCTCCACTTCCACGAAGGTGGCCCCGTAGGACATGGCGTTGATGCGCACGTTGGCGGAGGTGTCGCTGGTGATGGGGGCGGCCAGAAGCCGGTCGTAGTAGGAGTCCATGGCCACGTCTTCCAGGCTGCAGACGGTGCGGCCCAGGCTGGTCTCGACGATCATCCGGTCCCGGATGTCCATCTCGGCGACCGCCAGGCCCGTGCGGCGGGTGGCCACCTCCAGCACCTTCTGCCGCACCTCCAGGGCCGCCTTGCGCACGGCGATGCCCGTGACAAAGGTCTGCCGCGAGGCGTAGGCGCCGGAGTCGAAGGGGGTGATGTCCGTGTCCTGGGTGGTGACCACATGGACCATGTCCACGGGCAGTCCCAGGGTCTCGGCGGTGATCTGGGCGAAGACCGTGTCGCTGCCCTGGCCGATCTCCGTGGCGCCCACCTGCAGGGTCACCGAGCCGTCCTGGTTCATGACGATGCGGGCCCCCGCCAGCTCCAGGGCCACAGGATGGGTGCCCGAGGCGTAGGCGAAGAGGGCCATGCCCAGCCCGCGGCGGAGATGGCCCGTCTGGCCCTGGTGCGCTTGCTTCTTCTCTTCCCAGTGGATGAGCTCCTTGCCCTTCTCGATGCACTCGGGAATGCCGAAGGAGCGGACCACGTTTTTGGTGAGGGGGTCCTGGTGGCCCAGCTTGATGAGGTTCTTCCGGCGCAGCTCGATGGGATCCAGCTCCAGCTTCCGGGCGATGTCGTCGAGGTGGCTCTCGAGGGCGAAGAAGATCTGGGGCGTGCCGTAGCCCCGCATGGCGCCCGCCACCGGCAGGTTGGTGTAGACCGTCTTGGGCTCGTATTTGATGGCCCGGAAGTCATACAGCGGCCTGAACTTCCCGCCGGCGGACATGGCGATGGAGTGGCCGTGGGAGGCATAGGCGCCGGTGTTGCTCAGCACCTGGACGTGGATGCCCTGGAGCTTCCCCTCCCGGCTGAGAGCGGTCTTGAGGTGGAGCTTCATACCGTGCCGGGTGCGGGTGTCGATGAAGACCTCCTCGCGGGTCATGCAGTAGCGCACGGGCCGCCCGCCCGCCGCCAGGCTCATGGCGGCCGTCAGGGGCTCCACCACCACGTCCTGTTTGTTGCCGAAGCCGCCGCCGATGTAGGGCTTGATGACCTTCACCCGGCCCCAGGACAGGCCCAGAGCCTGGGCCACGATGCGCCGGACGATGTGGGGGATCTGCGTGGAGGAGTTCACCACCACCCGCCCATCGGAGTCCACGTAGGCGTAGGCGCTCATGGACTCGATGTGGCAGTGCTGGACGATGCTGGTCTCGTAGTCGCCCTCGATGACCAGGTCCGCGCTCTGGAACTCGGCTTCCACGTCCCCGAACTGGACGCCGAAGGAGCTCACGATGTTGCCCGGCCGGTTCTCGTGGAGCAGCGGGGCGCCCTCCTGCATGGCATCCTCGGCGGTGAGCACGTGGGGCAGCACCTCGTACTCGACCTCGATGAGGTGCAGGGCCTTCTCCGCCGTGAGCAGGTCCTCGGCGACGACCGCCGCGATGGCGTCGCCCACAAAGCGGGCCTTGTCGGTGAGGATCAGCCGGTCCTCGACGTCCCGGTGCCCGGGATCCAGGGACCAGGGGTGCCCCGCCGTGGCGAACTTGATCTTCGGCAGGTCCGCCGGGGTCAGGACCGCCACCACGCCGGGCAGGGCCTTGGCCTTGGCGGCGTCGATGCGGATCACCCGGGCGTGGGCATGGGGGCTGCGGAGGACTTTGCCCACCAGCATGTCCCGCTCGAAGAAGTCGTCCGTGTACTTGGCGCTGCCGGTCACCTTGGCGACGGCATCGAGCCTCTGGGTGTTTTTTCCCACGATCTTGTGGTCCATGTGGCACCTCAGTGGGGGAGCGGCGTCCCGGATTCACCCGCCCCGCAAGTATGGAATGGGACGTAGGGAACAGTAAAAATTTTTCAGTATGAGGTCACAATTTTCACTTTTCCCTGGCGCTAGCCCAGGCTCAAGGTGGGTCCTTCCATGAGATGCCCGGCGATCTCATACATGTTCGTGATTCCTCCCACGGCGAGGCGGCTGGTCAGGCCGAAGAACTCGAGGCAGGTACCGCAGGCCAGCACCTCCACCCCCCGGGCTTCGAGCTTCTGGAGGTTGGCCAGGGACTCGGAGCCCTCCACCGCCAGCTTCACGCCGCTGTTCATGAGGAGGAGCCGCCGGGGCACCCGCTCGGCTTCCGTCAGGGTGTAGAGGAAACCGCGCATCAGCAGGCGGGCCAAGTCCGGGTCCCCCTGGCCGATGCCGTCGGCGGACAAGAGAACCACCTCCACCGGTCCCCCGCCAGAGCTCCCCTCGGGCAGCGGGCAGGCCTCGGCCTTTGCCGGAGCCGGCGACGAGCCCTGGGGACTCAGGCGGATCCGCGTCAAACCGCCGCCCTCGTCCACGGCTTCGACCTGGCACTTCGCGTAGGCGCCGAACTTCAGCAGGTTCTCCCGGGAAGCCGCGTCATCGACGGTGATCTCCAGGGTGTCGAAGCCCCCCTCGGCCAGGGCCTTCCGCGCCAGGATCACGGGCTGGGGACAGGGCAGTCCGCAGGCGTCCAGGGTTCTACGGGTAGGGCTCATAGGTCCTCCGCCAATGACCCGCTTCGGGCTCTCTAACTTGCCATAGATTCTCGGCGCCGCTCCCTTGCAATAAGACGCCATCCGGGACCTCGGCCAGCAGCCCGAAGCCGCAGAGGCTCTGGACCTGGCGGGGCACCGGGATGAGCTCGACCGGGACCCCCGCGGCCTTGAGGGCCTTTTCTGCCCGCAGGGCCGCGTGGCTGGAGGCATAGGTGGCGAGGAGCAGCACCACTAGGTGATCCGGACCAGCCCGGCTTCCCCGCCGGTGTCGCCCACGATCCAGGCCGGGACCCCTGCCGCGTGGAGGGCGGCCAGGGCCGCCTCGGCCTCGGCGGCCGGGAGGGCCGCCAGCAGGCCGCCGGAGGTCTGGGGATCGAAGAGCAGGTCCAGGTTCGCGGGGCTGAGGTCGCCGCGCAGGAACTTCAGGCGGCCCTCCCGGTTCCGGTAGGTGCCCTCGGGGATCAGGCCCATGGCGGCATAGTCCTGGACCTCCGGCAATAGGGGCACCTGGGCCATGCAGAGGCCCAGGCCACAGCGGTCGCCTAGGGCCATCTCGGCCGCGTGGCCCGCCAGGCCGAAGCCCGTGACGTCCGTGCAGGCCTGGACGCGGAAGCCCGCCAGCACCTCGGCGGCGGCCTTGTTCAGGGTGGCCATGGCGGTCTCGGCAGCGGCCTGGGCTGCGGGCGAGGCGCACTCGGCGCGGAGGGCCATGTTCACCAAGCCGGTACCGATGGGCTTGGTGAGGATCAGCTTCCCGCCGGGTTCCAGGGTGTTGTTCCGCCAGGCCCGGTCCGGATCCACCAGGCCCGTGACGGCATAGCCCAGCTTGGGCTCCGGGTCCTCGATGCTGTGCCCGCCCAGCAGGGCGCAGCCGGCCTCGGTCAGCGCCGCGAGTCCGCCCTCCAGCATGGCCTTGAGGGGTTCCATGCCCAGGGCCTTGAGGGGATGGCAGACCAGGGCCAGGGCCGTGATGGGCCGGGCGCCCATGGCGTAGAGGTCCGACAGGGCATTGGCGGCGGCGATGCGGCCGAAGAGATAGGGGTCATCCACGATGGGCGGGAAGAAGTCCACGGTCTGCACCAGGGCCTGGTGGGGGCCCAGTCGGAACAGGCCCGCGTCCTCACTGCCCGAGAAGTCCGCCAGCAGCTCCGGATAGGCGGGCTGCGCCAGCCCGCAGAGGGCCTGCTCGAGCACGCCGGGGCCCAGCTTGGCGCCGCAGCCCGAGAACCGTGTGTAGGCCGTGAGCTTCACGTGAGGATCGCCTCCAGGGCTTCCAGGGTGTCGCGGATCTCCTGGGGCGTGGTGAAGAATCCCGGCGAGAGGCGCAGGGTGCCGCCCCCGGCGAAGGTCCCGAGGCTGCGGTGGGCGGCGGGCGCGCAGTGCAGGCCGACCCGGGTGCAGATCCCGCGCCGGTCCAGCTCCAGGGCGACCTCGCCTAGGTCCCGGTCGGGCAGCGTGAGCGAGAGGACGGGTATGCGGGGCTGGCCGGGGCCCGGCCCATGGACCACCACCCCTGGCAGGGCCTGCAGGCCGCGTTGCAGCTCGTCGCAGAGGGCCGCCTCCTGGGCCTGGATGGCCGAGAGCCCGGCGGCAGCGAGGAACTGCAGCGCGGCCTGGAGGCCCGCCAGTCCCGGCAGGTTGGGAGTGCCCGGCTCGAAACGGTCCGGCAGGATGTCCGGCTGGACCTCGCGCTCGGAGGAACTGCCCGTACCACCAAAGAGGAGAGGCTCCGGCAGGGCCCCGGACCCCAGGAGCAGGCCCCCGGTGCCGGTGGGACCCAGCAGGCCCTTGTGCCCCGAGAAGCAGAGGAACTGGCCCAGGGTCGGCAGGGGGTGGTGCCCCACGGACTGGCTGGCATCGAGACAGAGCGGGATGCCGCGCCGGGCGCACTGCTCCGCAATTTCGGCCACAGGAGTGAGGGCCCCAGTCACATTGCTGGCCGTGGTCAGGACAAACAGATCCGGGTGCTGGTCCAGGGCCTCGCGCAGACCGGCGGGCTCAGGTCGGCCGTAGGCATCGAAGGGGATCACCATGAGGCGCACCCCCTGGGTGGCCTCCAGGTGGCGGAGGGGCCGCATGACCGCGTTGTGCTCCAGGCTGCTCAGAGCCACCAGACCTCTGGGCGGGACGCTGCCCAGGAGGACCAGGTTCAGGGCCGTGGTGGCGTTCGGCGTGAAGATCAGGCGCTCGGCATGGGGTGCGCCTAGGAATCCCGCGCAGGCCTCGCGGGCCTCGAAGAGCAGGCGGCTCGCCGCCAGGGCCAGGGGATGGCTGCCCCGGCCGGGACTGCAGGCGCCCTCGTCGAGGCAGCGCGCCACGGCCGCCGAGACGCCGGGAGCCTTGGGGTGGCTGGTGGCCGCGTTGTCCAGGTAGATCATCGGGCCTCCCCGGCCCCCAGCATCAGGATGGCCTCCAGGACCCCGCCGGCGATGGCCCGGGCCTTGTCCGACACCGTGAAGCAGTGCTCCCGCAGGCCTCGGGGGTCCACGTCGGCCACCTTGAGGCCGGCCTTCGCGACAAAGCCGGGGCGGATGAGGCCCCGCACCACGCCGTTGATGGCAGCGGCAACCGTCACCCCCTGGATGGTGAGCACCGGGTCCCCGGCCTTCACGAAGTCGCCGATGGCGCAGCAGGGCTCCACCGGGCCTGCCACGGGCGCATGGATGACGCGCTCCCCGCCGCGGCCCGCGATGAGGCCGGGCACGCCGGTGTTGGGCTCGGCGCTGCCGGTCAGCAGCACCCGGCCCAGGTCGTGTCCGCGGTTGGTCTCCACCACCGCGTGGGCATCCCGGCCCGCCTCGAAGCCCGGGCCCAGGGCCACCACCACCGGGGCCATGTCCAGGCGGGTGCCCAGGTTGCGCTTGGCGAGGATGGCGTCCACCAAGGCCACGGGCCGCAGGTGGTCGAGGGATCGGCCCTCGGGATCCAGCAGGATCGGCACGGGATCACCACTGGCCCAGGTCGCAGGCAGCCTGTCGCAGCGCCGGGCTTCGAGCCCCTCCACGCAGGCGCGGCCTTCGTACATCGCTTCGGAGAGGCTGACCGTGCGACGGATGGCGCTGGGTTCCGCCACCTCCAGGGCCACCACGCGAAACCCGGCCCGGACCAGACGGAGGATGCAGCCCGTGGCCAGGTCCCCGGCGCCCCGCACCACCACCAGCTCGCCCTTGAGCAGGCTCATGAGCGCCTCCCAGCGCAGGAGGCGAGAATGCGAACGTCCGGCGCCAGCGTGGTCAGCAGGACCCGGTCCGCGGGCAGCTCCGCGAGCTGGCTCGCGGTGGGCAGGGTGGCGGCCTGGTCGGCTTGGTTGAGCAGCATGACTCGGGGTCCGGGGGCGTCCTTGAAGAGGCCCTGGGGGTGGCGGGCCAGGGCCACCACATGGTCCCACGTGAGGGGCTCGCCCAGGGCGCAGCCGGTGAGATCGCGAAAGCGCTCGGGCCGGTGGACGGTCCGGCCGTCCAGGGGCTGACCCAGGGCCGCCAGGCCCACGATGCCCACCACCAGGTCCGTGCCGGGGGGCAGGACCGGCTCGTGGTCCGCGGGCGCCTTGAGCGGCAGGCGGCGGGAGCCATCCGCCTCCACCAGGACGAAGTCCCAGGCGGTCCGCAGGGCCGGGATCCAGGCGGGATGGAGGCCCTTCAGCTTGCCGGGCTCCGCCGCCGGGCGGGCCATCAGCACCGTGAGTCCGGGCAGAGCCCGGGGCAGCTCGCAGGCCCCCGGCGGCGCCTCCAGCTCCGGCCGCAACAACAGGCTCAGCGGGGGCCGGGCGGCCTCTCCCTGGGGGTCCATCAGGTGCGTGGTGCTGGTGAGCAGCACGAGCCGCCCCTCAGCCGCCAACGCTTCGGCCAGGTGGAAGAGGGCGCTGGTCTTGCCGCCCGCGCCGACGAAGGCGATGACGCCAGCGCCCCCGGGCAGCAGGGGCAGCAGCGCGGCGGCCAGGGTCATGGGACCTGACGTCGGGCCTGACGGGCCGCGTGGGTGGCTGCGTAGGCGGGGCTCTTGCGGCGCGCGGCGATGAGCTCGGCGGCCAGGGCCACGGCCAACTCCTCGGGGGTCTCGGCGCCGATCTCCAGGCCGATGGGTGCCCGCAGGGCCGCCACCTTGGCGGGCTCGAAGCCCTCGGTGGCCACCTGGTCCAGCACCAGCCGGGTCTTGCGGAGGCTGCCCATGAAGCCGGCGTAGCGGTAGGGCTTGGGAAGGATCAGCCGGACACACTCCAGGTCACTGAGGTGCCCCCGGGTGACGATCACCACCGAGGTGGACGCATCGAAGGGAAAGGCCGCGACGATGTCGGCATAGGACCCGCCCAGGGTGTAGACCCCGCCAGGGAAGCGCCGGGGCTCCAGGAAGGAGGGTCGGTCGTCCCCCACGGTGACCTCGAAGCCCAGGCTCGGCACCAGGGCGGCCAGGGCCGTGCCCACATGGCCCGCGCCCAGGATTAGAAGCTTCTCTTTCGGCAGCAGCGGGTCGTAGAGGAGCTGCTGCGCCTCGTCCAGCACGGGCAGGCCGTGCTCCAGGGCCTGGCTTGCGTGCTGGGCGTCGGTGCCCGACAGGGCGCCCTCCACCCAGGCGCCCGCCGCATCCACCAGGGCCGTCTGCCCCGTGTCCAGCCGCTTCACCAACAGGGCCGCCAAGCCCTGCTCGAGCAGCGTCAGGGCCGCCCGGTAGGGGGTCCGCTCCCCCAGGGGTTCCACGAAGAGGCGGCTCGTGCCGCCGCAGACCATGGCGGGACCTTCCGCGTCCATGCCCTGCATGTCGATCTCCAGAATCGCGGGCTGCGCACCGCCGAGCCTGCTGGCGGCTTCCGCCAGGGCCAGGGCTTCGCCGCGGCCGCCGCCCACGGAGCCGAGTAGCCGGCCCTCGCGGCCCACCAGCATCTTCGAGCCCGCGTGGCGAGGCGCCGAGCCCCGCACCCGGAGGACCGTGCACAACACGAGGTCCTGGGGGTGGGCGACGATGGCCCGGAGGAGCTCGAGGTTCATGCCTTCTTCCGGCTGTAGGGTGTGCCCTGCAGGGGAAGGCTGGTGCGGAACTGGCCGTCCCGGTAGAAGTAGGCGCCCGCCACGGCCGGCGCCGTGGGGATGCTGACGATCTCACCAATGCCCTTGGCCCCGTAGGCCAGGGGGTCCAAGTTCTTCTCGATGATGAGGGGCTCGATGGGCGGCACCTGGGTGGCCTTGAAGAGGCCGAGGGTGCC
The DNA here is from genome assembly GCA_903876615.1 of uncultured Holophagaceae bacterium. Next base: position 2,758 of record CAIRAS010000543.1, on the reverse strand, counting down.
GTACTTCGCGAGGGGCTCGCCGTCCTTGAGCGGGAAGTCCTCGGTGAGGGCATAGCCCAGCGCCATCACCACGCCCCCTTCGATCTGGGCCTCCACCTGGTTGGGGTTCACGGCCCGGCCCACGTCGTGGGCGGCCACCACCCGCTCCAGCCGGCCTTCGGCGTTCAGCAGGACCACCTGGGTGGCGTAGGAGTAGGACACGTGGCTCACGGGGTTGGGCTTGTCGGAGCCCATGGGATCCGTCACGCCCGAGTATTCGCGGTAGTACTCGCGGCCTTCCAGCTCTGCCAGGCTCTGGGTCTTGAGGTCCTGCCCCAGGTCCGTGGCGGCCAGGCGGGCGGCCTCGCCATTGAACACGGTCTGGCGGGAGGCGGTGGTGGTACCGCCGTTGGGCGAGGTGGAGGTATCCGGGACCGCCACCTCGATCGCGCCCCAGGCCAGCCCCGAGGCGTCGGCCACGAACTGCATGAGCACCGAGGCCAGGCCCTGGCCGATGCAGGCGGCGCTGGTGTAGATGACGGCCTTGCCGCCCTGGATGCGGATCCGCACGCGGCCCACATCCGAGAGGCCCACGCCGATGCCTGCGTTCTTCATGGCACAGGCGATGCCCGCGTCCGGCCGCGCCTCGCAGAGCTCCTTCACGGCCAGGAGCGTCTCCTTCAGGGCCGTGCCGGCATCAGTGATCTGGCCGTTGGGCAGCACATCGCCGGGCTCCACAGCATTGAGGTAGCGGATCTGCCAGGGGCTGAGACCCACCTCCTTGGCGAGCAGCGTCAGGCAGGACTCCATGGCGAAGCAGGACTGGGTGACGCCGAAGCCGCGGTAGGCGCCGCCCGGCGGGTTGTTGGTGTAGACGGCCTCGCCGACGATGTCGACGTTCGGGATCTTGTAGGGACCAGCGGCGTGGGTGCAGGCGCGCTGCAGCACGGGGCCGCCCAGGGAGGCGTAGGCGCCGGTGTCTTCCAACAGGTAGGCTTTCATGGCGGTGATGCGACCCGCCGCGTCGGCCGCGACTTCATAGGCCATCTCGAAGGCGTGGCGCTTGGGATGCACCCGCAGACTCTCTTGTCGGCCCAGGGTGACCTTGACGGGCACGCCTGCCGCATTGGCGAGCAGCGCGGCATGGTGCTGGACGATGAGGTCCTCCTTGCCGCCGAAGCCGCCGCCCACGTAGGCGCTCACCACCTTGACCTGCTCGGGCCCCACGCCCAGCAGGCCGATGATGCCCTTGTGGTCGTCGTAGATGCTCTGGGTGCCGGTGTAGACCGTCAGGGTGCCGTCCGCCTCGGGCACCGCCAGGGCGCTCTCGGGCTCCATGAAGGCGTGCTCGGTCTCCGGGGTGGTGAAGGTCTGGCGGATGATGTGCGCGGCCTCGGCGAAGGCCCCCTCCACGTCGCCGCGCTTGAGCACGGTCCGGGCCAGCAGGTTGCCCTTGGGATGCAGCCTCGGTGCGCCTTCGTCCTGGGCGCGGCGGGGGTCCACCTGGGGCGGCAACACCTCGTAGTCGAGCTTGATCTTGGCCAGGGCCGCCTTGGCCTCGGCGCGGGTCTCGGCGGCCACCAGGGCGAGGGCGTCGCCCACGTAGCGAGTCTCTTCGCCCACGGCGATCATCGCGGGCCAGTCATGGATGATGTGGCCCTGGTGCCGCTCGCCCGGCACGTCCGCGGCGGTGAGGATGAGCTTCACGCCGGGCATGGCCAGGGCTTCGGCGGTGTCGATGCCCAGCACCTTCACCCGGGGCTTGGGCGCGCGCAGCACGGCGCCGTGCAGCATGCCCGGACGCTTCATGTCGTCCACATAGAGCCCTGTGCCCAGGACCTTCTCCCGGGCATCGGTCCGGCAGATGCGGGCGCCCACGCTGAGTGGGGTAGCGGCTTCCTCGGGCACCGGGAGGTTCTCCCGCAGGATCCGGGCAGACTCCAGCACCGCTTTTTCGATTTTCACGTAGCCCGTGCAGCGGCACATGTTCTGGGCCAGGGCCTTGGTGACTTCCTCGGGGCGGGGATCCGGGTTGGCATCCAGCAGGCCCTTGGCGCTGATCACCATGCCCGGGATGCAGAAGCCGCACTGGACCGCGCCAGCCTGGGCGAAGGACCAAGCATAGACATCCTTCTCCCGCGGCGAGAGGCCTTCCAGCGTGAGGACGCGCTTGCCCTCCAGCTTGGCCGTGTTGAACAAGCAGGCGCGGGAGGCCTTGCCGTCCACCAGCACCATGCAGGCGCCGCAGGCTCCTTCCGAGCAACCGTTCTTCACCGAGGTGAGGTCCAGTTCGTCCCGAAGAAAATCCAGGAGGTTCACTTCCTTCGACGTGACAACTTCGCGGCCGTTGATCTGCAGCGTGGCCATGATTGGTGCCTTTCAAGCTTGCATGGAACCCCTTGGCGAGGCGGGAGGGACCCGGTGGCCCCTCCCGTCTGCCTTGGTCAGTGCACTAGTTCTTGGGGAAGGCCGAGGCCACGCCCTGGACGTAGTAGTTCATGGAGTTCATGTCGCTGTCGGACATGTTGGTACCCTTGGCGACGCGCTCCTTGCCTGCCTGGTCCACCACGGGGCCCGCGAAGGGGTGCAGCTTGCCAGTCTTGATCTCGCCCTCAAGCTTCACGATCTGCTTCTGGAGGTCGGCGGGCACGGACTTGCTCATGGGAGCGAGCTGGATCATGCCTTCCTTCATGCCGCCCCAGACATTGGTGCCCTTCCACTTCTTGTCGAGCACTTCCTTGATGGTCCTGATGTAGAACTCGCCCCAGACGTGGGTGGT
>CAIRAS010000542.1 GCA_903876615.1 uncultured Holophagaceae bacterium | reverse complement strand
GGGCTCTGGCCCGGACGCGGCAGGTCTCCCCAAGGGTCGCTACCTTCAGATTCTCATTCGGGATTCCGGAAGGGGCATTCCCCCCGAAGAGCTGCCGATGATCTTCGAGCCCTACTTCACGACAAAGGAGCGCAGTAGCCAGCGGGGGACCGGGCTTGGGCTGGCTCTGTGCGAGACCATCATCCACGCCCATGGTGGATCGATCAGCGCTGAATCGACACCGGGCCAGGGAGCCACCTTCACCATCGTCCTGCCCTTGGAATAAGGTGTCTTGCTTTTTTAGGATAAGTCATTCATGGCCAACACCAATGCTGCTTTCACGCGACCGGGACATGTCCTCGTGGCCGATGACGATGAGGATGTTCGCCACTACTCCAGGCTGATGCTCCAGCGCAACGGGTTCACCTGCGACTGCGCGTCCGATGCCGATGAGGCCACGCGGCTGCTGGCATCCAGGGACTACGATCTGCTGATCTCCGACATCCAGATGCCGGGAAACCAGGAACTGGAATTCATCCGCAGCGTATCCAAGCTTCGGGCGGGTCTGCCGGTGATCCTCATCACCGGCTATCCGAGCCTGCCCACAGCCATGCAGGCAATCCACTTGCCTGTCTTCGCCTATCTGGTCAAACCCATCAACTTTGACGAATTGATGCGTCAGGTCCAGAAGGGTCTCGCCTTCCACAGGGTGTCGTCCACCCTCCATGGCGTCACAGACCGCCTCCGGGGTTGGATCGTGGACACTGACCACATCCGGAAGGAGTTCGAGGCCTCGCCCCAGGCCACGGTCAAGGGGACCTTCTTCGGGGCCATGACGCTCACCATGGGGAAGATGGCCGATACCCTTCTGGACCTCCAGGAACTCTTCAAACTGGCGGTCGAGCTGGACCCCGGGCATTCGATCGAGGACGCGCTGCCCAACTCTCCCCGCATGGAAGCCCTGGAGAAGGCCTTGATGGAGGGCATCCAGGTTCTTGAAGCGAGCAAGGATACCTACCGCTCCAAGGAACTCGGCGCCCTCCGCAGGCGGTTCGAGGCCCTGCTGCCCCCGAAGCCGTAGAACTGGTGACCGGGTGTCATTCAGGGGACGATGAGGTTGACATTGCCCTTCATTGGTGTGTACTTGTGGCTGTCCAGAATTCCTGCGCAGCGCAGGTAGCCTTGATGAGCAGGCATCAGGTCTGCAAGTTGGAGGCACGATTTCTTCACTCCAGTATGGGGTGTCGGATTCGTGCCTTTCTCTTTTTCACGCCCTTTCACCCATTTCCTTCCAGAAGGTCGTCCATGCGATTCATTCCGCCCGTTGATCGTCCAGGTTCTCCGTGCCCATGTCTCAGGAACAGGGTTGAGGTGCAGCGATGATGGGGAAGTGGACTTTGGCCAGCAAGATCCGGGCACTGGTCTTCCTCGTCTGCGGGCTGTTCGCCGCACAGGAGGCCTTCTACGTCCTGCCCACCTTCAAGTCCAAACTGTTCGAACAGAAAAAGGCGGAAAACCAGGCGGTGGTCGAGGTGGGCTTCGGCGTGCTCGAGTATTTCGCCTCGCAGGAGTCCGCTGGAAAAATGACGCGCGAGCAGGCGCAGACCTATGCGAAGGCAGCCATCAGAGGATTGCGCTTCGAGGACGGAAACTACTTGTGGATCAACGATCTGGAGCCCCGGATGATCATGCACCCCATCAAGCCCGAACTTGAGGGGAAGGCTGTCGGGGACATGAAGGATGCGTCGGGCCAGGCGTACTTTCTCACCTTCGTGGAGACCGCAAAGAAATCCGGACAAGGCTTCGTCGACTACGAATTCCTGAAACCGCAACTCAACAAGGTCGTGCCCAAGGTTTCCTTCGTGAAGTTATTTCCAAAGTGGGGGTGGATCGTCGGGAGCGGTGTCTATCTCGACGAT
>CAIRAS010000541.1 GCA_903876615.1 uncultured Holophagaceae bacterium | reverse complement strand
GTTTTTATTATGACCTCGTCCACTGCTCTCGCCCCCGGTCTTGATGCATTGAAAAGAGGATTTATGGACCGATTTGCCACGATCGCATCGACAGGCTGTTACCTGCCCGAGATCCAGGTGCACAACGATCATCTGCGTCGGCGCTTCGCCCACCTCCCCGAGTTTGTGGACAAGATGGAAGATTCCTCGGCCATCCAGTGCCGGTGGCATGCACCTGAAGACTGGGCGACCTCGGATCTGGCGCTGCCGGCAGCGAAGCAGGCGCTCGAGCGTGCGGGGCTTCGTCCCGCGGACGTGGATCTGATCATCCTCGGCACGGATTCGCCGGACTACATTACGCCTGCCACCTCGGTGGTGCTCCAGCACAAGCTCGGGGCGGTGAACGCCGGGACCTTCGATGTGGGCTGCGCATGCGCATCCTTTCCCACGGCCCTGGCCTCCGGGGCAGGGTGGATTGCCACCAATCCGGCCATCAAGACGGTCCTGGTGGTCGGTGTGTACTTGATGCACAAGCTGGCCCAACCCGATGATCCGCTGCTCTTCTTCTACGGGGATGGGGCCGGCGCGGCCGTGCTTGTGGCCTCGGACAAGCCTGGCTTTGTCGGCGCGGCCGCACAAGCGGGTGGCGCCTACCATAAGTACTGGGGCATCTTTTCGGGGGGTACCTACGAGCCCGCGACGGTGGCCTCGGTGGAGGCCGGCCGGACCTCCGTGAAGATGCTTGAAAGGTACCCACCGGAGATCAACCACGAAGGCTGGCCGCGGCTGGTGCGCAAACTGGCGGCCGGATCCGGATTCCAAGTCTCCGACATCGACTTCATCCTCTTCACCCAGGTCCGGAAAGGGTCCATCGAGCTGGTGATGGCTGACCTCGGACTGCCCATGGAAAAGACCCACACCATCATGGAAGCGTGGGGCTACACCGGGTCGGCGTGCATTCCCATGGCCCTGGATGATGCCCTGGCCAAGAAGAAGATCCACTCCGGCGACCGGCTCGTGATGGTCGGCTCGGGCGTGGGTTACAACCAGGCCGCCGCTGCGTTCTTCATGCCTTGACAGGAGCTGGTACGCCCACCTCGCCTGAGCAATCCCTCGCCAAATCCCCACATCAATGGAATGGACATGACCAAGCAAGTCGCACTCGTCACCGGCGCCGCCATCAATATCAACGGGGGGCTGAAGGCGGTTGTGAACGCCCCCCAGCAGATTGCCCTGGTAGTGGGTGACGTGACCATCGGGGCTGGAGTGGAGTCCATGCGCCGCTCTGGATACCTGATTCCCCATGCGCGTTGGGGGGCGCGCATGGGGGATACCAAGCCGCTGGGCATGACCAAGGAATTGGTCCCCCCCATCGAACAAACCAATAAGAAGGGTTCCCGTCCTTCCAAATCAGTTCGCAGGTTTCAAAGGCCAGCTCGGCCTGAATGCTGAATGGACAAGGCTTTTCCCTCCCCAACCCCCGGATGCGGGTCTCCCAATACCCCATCCACCATGCTTCGAAAGGAGCCACCATGAACATCAAGTTTGTCCTCGTCGCCGCAGCCTCGGTTGCCGCCACGACCCTCCCGGCCCAGACCAGCCTCACGGTTGGCGCCGCCACCAACATCACCATCAGCGGCCTCTTCACCGCCGGCATCAAGAACAGTGAGGTCACGAACACCTCCCGCCCTGGGGTGGCCTCCGAGTGGCGGATCGATGACAACACCTCGCGCATCATCTTCAGCAGCACCTCCAAGATCGCGGATGGCTGGAGCGTGATCTTCCGGATCGAGAACCGCTTCCTGGTCGATGTCCGGCCCACCACGCCCGGCGTCCCGGGCACCACCACCTCCTCGGGCCAAATCACCGGTTGGGCCGACGGGGACACCTGGGGTGGCGTCTCCACGCCCATCGGCGCCTTCGTATACGGCAAGTCGACCCTCTACTGGGGCGACGGCGTCGCCCTGGACTATCTGGGCGCTCCGGGCGTGGGCGAGACCTACCGGATCTGGGACGCCAACGGCCTGGGGCTCTTC
>CAIRAS010000540.1 GCA_903876615.1 uncultured Holophagaceae bacterium | reverse complement strand
TCGCTGATCATGTTCGCGGGCGGCGTGCTGGGCATCATGTTCGTGGCCCTGCTCCGCCGCGTCATGGTGGAGGATGCGGAACTCCCCTACCCCGAGAGCGTGGCCGCCGCCGAGATCCACAAGGCCGGTGCCCGCGGTGGCAGCGGCACCAAGTTCCTGTTCGGGGCCATGGGCCTCGGCGCGGTGATCCAGGCCCTGGTGCAGGTCCAGCTCTTCGCCACCACCTGGGAGAGCTTCGTCGGCTTCAAGGCCACGGCGATCAACCTCGTGCACGGCTGGAAGGCCAAGGTCGGCGGGGGCATGCTGCTGAGCTCTCCCGGCATCAGCCCCGCCTACATGGGCGTGGGCTACATCATCGGCCCCAAGCTGGGCGCCCTGAACTTCTCCGGTGGCATCATCGCCTGGGGCCTGCTGGTGCCCATCATCACCTACTTCCTGGCGCCGGGCGTTCTTCCTGAGGGTGCCGCTGAAGGTGACTGGATCGCGCTGTCGGTGTCGGTCTGGAAGTTCATTGTTCGCCCCATCGCCATCGGCGGCATGCTCATGGGCGCCTGCTTCACCCTCTTCAAGATGCGCAAGAGCCTCGCCACGGGCCTCAGCCGCTCCATCTCGGACGTCAAGAAGGCCGCGGCCGGTGAGCATGAGGTGGACCGCGTCAACAAGGACCTGCCCTTCACCTACGTCCTGTTCGGTCTGGGCTTTGCCGCCCTGGTGACCTTCCTCATCACCTGGCGCATCTTCCAGGTGAGCCCCCTGGTCTCCCTCGTGGCGGCCCTGGTGGTCGTGATCCTGGGCTTCTTCTTCTCGGCCATCAGCGGCTACCTCGTCGGCATCATGGGCTCGAGCAACAACCCCATTTCCGGCCTGACCCTGACGGCCCTGGTGATCACCGCCCTCGTGATGGTGGTCCTCGGCGTCAAGGGCCGAGAGGGCGTCGCCGCTGTGCTGGGCGTGGCCGCCGTGGTCTGCGTGAGCGCCGCGGTTGCGGGCGAGATGCTGCAGGACCTCAAGGCTGGTCACATCCTGGGTGGCACTCCCTGGCGCATGGAGATGGGTGACCTGCTCGGTGTGGCCCTGGCCGCTGCCGTGCTGTTCATTCCCCTGATGGTGCTCCATGAGGGCGACATCTCCGCCCAGGGCACCAAGCGCATCGCGGAGCTCACGGCCCAGCAGGTGCAGGTCGTCACGGCCCCCGATGGCCAGACCTACACCCTGGACCAGGTGAAGCAGCTGCCCGCCGACCAGAAGAAGGCTGTTCTTTCTCTGGATGCGGGCTTCGGCTCCAAGCAGCTGGCCGCACCCCAGGCGGGCCTCATGGCCCTGCTCAGCCGCGGCATCGTGGAAGGCAAGATGGCCTGGCCGCTGATCATCGTCGGCATGATGATGGGCCTCGCCTTCATCCTCATGCAGGTGAAGAGTCCCATGCTGGTGTCCGTGGGCATGTATCTGCCCCTGGAGACGACCTTCGCCATCTTCCTGGGCGGCCTGATCAAGGGCGTCGTCGAGATGGCCGGTGCCAAGCGCGGCCTCAACGAGGCCCAGAAGGTGCGCGCCGAGAACAACGGCGTGCTGCTGGCCGCGGGCCTCATCGCGGGCGAGGCGCTGGTGGGCCTGCTGTTTGCCGCCTTCGCCTTCTTCGAGGTGAAGTACCAGCTCACCCGGTTCATCTGGGGCGTCGACAAGTCCGGCGTCACCAACACCCCGGGCGCTTTCTGGATCAGCCTGCTGATCCTCGCCGGGATCGCCGTCTACCTCGTGCGGGTGCCCCTGGCCAACGCCGGTGCCGCCGACGAGCCCGCACCTCCCAGCGCCAACTTCTAGAGTCCGGGGGTTCCGCGCTGCGCGCACACCCCCGGGCCCCCGCGCCAAGGCCCGGCTCAGCCGGGCCTTGGCTTGCACCCCTCCTGCCGCCGTGGAGCCTCCACCATGAACCCATTTCCTGACGAAGCCTTCCTGGCCCTGGTGCCCACGCCGGCGGTGGCGGTGGAGCCGGGTGAGGCTGGCAACCTGGTGCTGATCCGGCCGAAGATCGTCTCGCCGCGCTGGGCCTGGCTGCTGCGGCTGATGAAGAAGCCCGCCTATCGCGTGCGGCTCGATGCCCGCGGCAGCGCCGTGTGGCGGGCCTGCGACGGCGCCCGGACCGTGGCCCAGGTGGTGGCGGTCATGGAGGCCACTCATCCCGGCGAGGCCGATACGCAGCTCAGGACCGCCCAGTTCCTCCTGGGACTTGCCCGGGGGAAGTTTCTGCGGCTGGCCTGAGTCCAGTCTTCGATGCCGCTGGTTGGGTTAGATCAATTTCAGGCGCACCCAGTCACCCTCGGTCGACTTGATGTGCCAGAACCAGCGTCCGTTGGTTGGGTATTTGGTGACATGACTCGCGGCGGCAGATAGGGAGGAGAATACCCAACTGCCAAGTTGCACTGAACCATCCTTCAGCAGCAGTGCCTTGAAGGTCTTCCCCTTGTGGATCCCTCGCAGTGCGAAGGGGCCTGATCGTGTCTCCATGGGATTCAAGGGTGCTTTTTTCGATTTAGCCGGTTTTTCCTGAAGGTTGAATATCTCTTTGAATTCCTCTTCCTGGAATAACTTGTACCTCCGATGCAGCTCGGAGCTTTGGTTGGAGGCACCCCGAAACTTCCCGTTCTGGCGATTCCCCTCTGGCTTCCTCGTCACTCGCAGCAGCAGGGACTCCAGGTCCTTTAGGTGTTCGTCATGGGTGGTTAGGTAAACGCTGAAGCGATCCCAGGCACCTGAATGCCGGTCCTTCTGGTGCTGCTTTAGGCGGGCTTTGAGATTGGTTGCCAGGCCCACGTAATAGAGCCGGTTATCAGTGTAAAGGGCGTAAATCCCGGGTTTCCCTGCCACGAATTCTTCGACTATGCCGACTTGGTCGAGAATGATCCCAGGAAGATCCTCCAAGTAGTCAGAAACCAAGTGGGCCTTGCGCGTCATTCACTATCCCCCGAAAAACTACTCCATGGGCAGCAGCCCCTGGCGGTTGCGGATGATGGCGGGGATGTGGAGGTCCTCGGCGCCGCCGGCCAGCTCGCCGCTGGGCGTGGGGGCCTGGGGCATGAGGCGGGTGGGCGTTGGGCCCTGCGGCTCCCCGGCGGGCCCATCTCCGTAGATGCGGCCGCTCGTCACGTTGGGCGGGAGGGGCTGGGAGACCGCGGGGAGCATCGCGGTGTAGGTCTGGATGGGAGCGACTTCGCTGGTCCCGCCCAGGTGGAGGCTCTGGCGGCGGTCCTGCAGGAGCTGCTCGTCCTGGTCGAAGCCGCTGGCCAGCACCGTGACCAGCACCCGATCCTCCATGCCCTCGCCCTCGACCGTGCAGGCCTTGATGTCGGGCCGGTTGGCGTAGTGCTCCTGCAGGTAGTTCATGGCGGTCTCGATGGCGGAGGCCTCCATGACCTCCCAGTCGGCGGTGATCGAGACCATGACGTTGGCGGCAGCGCCGCTCTGGGCGCGCTCGAGCAGGGGGCAGGCCAGGGCCTTGCGGAGGGCGTCCATGACGGCCTCCTCGCCGCGACCGGCGCCGGTGCCGATGAGGGCTTCGCCACCGTTGCGCAGGACGGCCTCCACGTCAGCAAAGTCACCGTTGATGATGCCGGGCCGCAGGATCAGGTCGGCGATGCCGCGCACGCCCTGGATGAGCACGCCGTCCGCCACGCGGAAGGCCTCCTTCATGGTGACGCGGGCATCGCAGACGCTCTTCAGGCGCTCATTGCTGACCACGATGACGGTGTCGGCGGTGTTGCGCAGGTCGGCCAGGCCCGCCAGGGCCAGGTCGCCCTTCTTGCGGCCTTCCCAGGCGAAGGGCGTGATGACCACGGCCACGGTGAGGGCGCCCAGCTCCCGAGCATAGTTCGCCAGGACCGGGGCCGCGCCGGTGCCGGTGCCGCCGCCCATGCCCGCAGTGATGAAGATCATGTCCGCGCCCTGCAGGGCCGCCAGCACTTCCTCGCGGCTCTCTTCCGCCGCCACGGCGCCGCGCTCGGCGCTGCCACCGGCACCGAGGCCCCGGCTGCTCTGGGGGCCCAGGGGCAGCTTCAGGTGGGCCTTGCTCTGGGCGAGGCTCTGCTGGTCGGTGTTCATGGCGATGAACTGCACGCCGGTCACGCCGCTCTCGATCATGCGGTTGATGGCGTTGCAGCCGGCGCCGCCCACGCCGAGCACCTTGATGTTGGCGCCGGGCAGGGTGTGGGGGCAGGGCAGGTAGGGGGTCTCAGACATCGGGGCTCCCGAAAGGGTCATGGGCTAGAAGAGTTTCTTGAAGCGGTCGAAAAAGCCGGTGCTGCGGTCGGGCTTGACGCGGTGCTCCGCGAGGTCCCGGGCGAGGGTCTTGACGGCGCCGAGGGCATTCACGAAGTAGGGATTGCCCGTGGCCTGGGGCAGGCCGGCCACGCCCTGGATCCGGCCCAGGACGACCCGGGGCCGGCCCAGCAGGGTCTGGGCAAGGATGGGGAGGTGCGTGAGCAGGGCACCGCCGCCCACCAGGTGGACGCCGCCGTGGATCTCGTGCATGAGGCCTGTGCGGCCCATCTCGGCGAGCACCAGGTTCAGCAGCTCCGCGGCGCGGGCCTGCAGCACCTCGGCGATCTCGCGACGGGAGACCGTGCGGCCTTCCTCTTCGAGCTCGACGGACTCTTCGGCGGGCACGTGGGAGGGGAGCACCGTGCCAAAGCGCACCTTGATGCGCTCGGCCGCGGCGATGCCGCCGAGGTGCTTGGTGATCTCGAGGTCCCGGGTGAAGTGCGCCCCGCCGATGGGGATCACCGCCGAGTGGAACAGGGTCCCGTGCAGGAAGATGCCCAGGTGGGTGAGCTGTTCACCGATGTCGACGACCACCGCGCCGTTATCGCGGTCTTCCCGGCTCAGCACGGCCTCGGCGCTCGCGAGGGGCGAGTACATCAAGTCCGCGCCGTGGAGCCCCGCGTTCTTCAGGGCCAGCTGGATGTTCGTGATCACGGGGTTGGGGGCCACGATGATGCGGACCTCGGCCTCGAGCGTCTCGCCGAACATGGCCACGGGGTTGCGGATGTCGCGCTGGCCCTTGATGTGGAACATCTGCGGGATGCGATGGAGGACGAGTTCCTCCTTGGCCAGCTTGCAGCCGTTGGTGGCCTGCTCGAGCACGCGGTCCCGGTCGGCGGCGGTGATGATCTTGTCGCTGCTGGAGATGGTGATGGAATCGCGGAGGTTCTCGCCCTTGAACTGGATGCCGTCCACGGCCACGCGGATGCCGTCCACCCGGGTCTGCCCAGCGGTGTTCATGGCCTCTTCGACGACCCGCACCACGGCGCGGGTGCTGATGTCCATGTCCGTGATCTGGCCCTGGGTGATGCCGCCCTGGGAGGCCGCCTGGCCCATGCCCGTCACATTGATCGTCCCGTCTTCCTCGTGGACGGCCACCACCGCCACTACTTTGCTTGCACCAAGATCAAGTCCGAGGAGGACGGCGCGCTGAGGCATGAAGATCCTTTTCCTTGCTCTAGATTTATACCATTTCCACTCCGGGAATCGAGCATTCCTGGGCGGAAAAAACAAACGTTGAATTTCTGTCGGTCAGCGCGGGGCCTTTGGCGGGAGAGCGGCATCCTCGGGTTCCCCGACGGCCACCTCATCATCCCAGCGCAGGTCGATATACCGCAGCCGTGCCAGATCCGGCCGCTGGGAGAGGCGATCCACGAAGAGCCCCTGGAAATTGGGCACATTTTTTGTCACATCCTGGCGCGAGAGGAAGATCGGGGCCGGCAGCCCGTCGATGTAGGCCACAGGCCCCTTGGGGCTGTCCCGCAGCTCGGTGATGCGCTCGTAAAAGCCCTGCTGTTTTTCCCGCAGAATGCGGGCAGCACTCACAAGGCGGGCCAGTCCATGGTCTGTCTGGCTGGCGGGATCCACCACGACAGGAATGGGATTTAGGTTGGCCTGGCTGACCCGGTCGAGCACCACGCCGTCATCCGAGACCAGAAAGACGCCGTTGGGTCGCACCAGCCAGAGCACCGGCCGGCGTTCCTCGATGGCCAGGCTCAGGCGGTCCGGTGGGTCCTTGCGGATCTGCAGGCCGCGCACCCAGCGCTTGACCTCGATGCGGTTCCGCAGCTCCTCGGCATCCACCCAGAAGAGCGGCTTGCCCAGCACCAGCTGCTCCGCCAGCTTCTGGATCTCCAGCTGCCGCTCGCCCCGGCAGCCGCTGACATTCACCTGTTCGATGACCAGCTTCTGAAGGCCCAGGTAGCGCGAGCCCACCTCCAGCAGCCCCCAGCCGGCGAGGCCCAGGACCCCGAGGGTGATGCCCGCCCGGACCCAGGGAAACCAGGGCCGCCGGGGGCGGGTTCGGGGGAGCATGGACATAGCGCCCATTCTAACGTCTTGGCCCTTCAGTCCCGCCAGATCTCCACCTCGGGCTCCAACTCGACGCCATGCGCTTCCAGGACGCGGCTGCGGACCTGCTCCATGAGCTCGGCGAACTGGGCGGGGGTGGCCTGGCCGTGGTTCACCAGGAAGTTGGCGTGCTCGGGGCTGACCTCGGCGTCGCCCACCCGGAGGCCCTTGAGCCCCGCCGCATCGATGAGGCGCCCGGCGCTTTGCCCGGGGGGGTTCTTGAAGATGCAGCCAGCGTTGCGCTGGGAGAGGGGCTGGCTGGTGCCGCGCTTCGCCCGGTACTCGGCTACCTGCGCGCGGATCGTCGAGGGGTCGCCAGCTGTGAGTCGCGCCGTGGCCGACAGCACCACGTGGCCGGCGGTCAGGAAGCTCCCGCGGTAGCGGAAGTCGCCGGGCTCGGGGGTGCGCTCCATCAGCTCGCCCTCAGGGGTGAGGAAGCGGAAGCGGGTCAGCACATCCACCCACTCGCGGCCGTAGGCCCCGGCGTTCATGCGGATGGCCCCCCCCAGGGAACCGGGAATGCCGCTGGCGAACTCCAGGCCCGAGAGGCCTGCCTGCGTCGCGGCCTCGGCCAGCGCGATGTGGCCATGGCTGGCGGGGGCCGTCAGCTCCGTGTCTGCGCGCTGAACCAGCTTCGGGAAGGCGAGGCGCAGGACCGGACCCTCCACGTCGCCCAGCACCACCAGGTTCGAGCCGCCACCCAGCACCCGCCAGGGCAGTCCCTCGCGGACGCAGGCCCGCACGAAGACTTGCGCCTCGGCCTCGGTGGTGGGTTCGAAGAGCCAGCGGCAGACGCCGCCCACGCCCAGGGTGGTGAGCCGGGCAAAGGGCACGTCCCGGCGGTGCGGGAGGCCCAGCAGGTCATCGGGGAAAGGGTGCATCATCGGGTCCAGT
>CAIRAS010000539.1 GCA_903876615.1 uncultured Holophagaceae bacterium | reverse complement strand
GGGCGACGACAAGCTGCGGGCCTTCGCGGCCCTGGTCTTCGACGACTGCTTCCTGGTGGGCGACCTGCGCGTGGTGGAAGGCGAGGACGGGTTCTTCGTGGCCATGCCCAGCCGCCGCAAGCGGGACGGCAGCTTCAAGGACATCGCCTACCCCCTGAACAACCCCCTCCGCGAGGAGCTTGAGACGAAGGTCCTGCTGGCCTACGAGACCGCCACGGGCCGCCGCGCCATCAGCCGTATCGAGCGCGAAGAGACCAACGAAGTGCGCCCCGACCTGCTCGGCGTCGAGGAGTTCGGCTTCACGCCCAAGTCCGGCAGCTGAATCAGCCGGGCGAGCCCACCGCCCTGCCCCTTGGGTCGAACGCAGACCCACGCTATCCTTGCCTTTCCGCCTGGGGAGTAGCCAAGTGGTAAGGCAGCAGGTTTTGATCCTGCGTACCGAGGGTTCGAATCCTTCCTCCCCAACGAAACAGGGCCGCCTTGCGCGGCCTTGTTTCGTTGGGGAGCGTAAGAAGGATTCGAAGTCACTGAATTGCTGGCAGGTAGCCGTAGGCGAGGCAGTCCGGGGGACTGCCGCAGCCGTTAAGCGGCGTGCCAGCAATTCGTGCGGCCGGAGCGTCATGCGCAGCGGGACGCGGAGGGAATCCTTCCTCCCCAACCATGAAAGCGCCTGGCGAACTGCCAGGCGCTTGTCTTGCCCGTCAAAACGGGTGGTGGTTAGACCTATTTGTCTTGATCCATAGGTGTTTAAACCGATACCGCATTCTCTGAGGGCAATTGCTCCCCTTGGCTTGAAGGCTGGTCTGAAGGAACTGGAACGCCCGACTCTCTGGTTCTTGCCTGCCCCAGGGGTCGAGGGGTGCGCTCTGTCTTACCGATCGGCCTCTTTCCCTGGGCCTCGGTATGGCAGGGGCGGAGGCATGCTGACGAACAGGCCGCCCTGAACTCTGGCAACCTGGCTCGGGTCATCGCGCAGAACCTGGAAGCGGACATTCGGGCCATCGACCTGGGACTCATCGCGTTGACTCGCGAGATCGCCCGCGAACAGGCGACGGGGGGTATCAAATCGGCCCAGCTGAATACCTACATCGAGGGCCTTTTCAGGCACTATCCGACTCTGGATTCCATCCGCACCGCCAGACCCAACCGAACGATCTTCATTCCTTGTACTCAATCGCTTTGGTTCATGCTCACGCCACCTTCTTCAAGGAAAATCCATGCTGCGGACTCAGAATCCGCCGGCTACCCCATCATTCGGGCCCAAAGAGCAGAGATAGGCATCGCTATAAATAGAGCTGGCACCATGTTGGCAGTATGAAAATGCTTGATTCCGGCCATCCGAAACCCGGTGGCCACCATGATCAGCCCTCCGCATGCGGAGAAGTCTCCAACCATGCCAGGGGTAATCAGGGGGAGCAACCGACTCGCCAAAAGGAAGAGTCCTACCTGGATGATCAATTGCGGAATTGCCAACGTCCCCACGGAGTACCCCAGGGCAGTTGCGAATATTCCCGCAGTGAAGAAATCCAGGATCGACTTCACTACCAGAAGTGATGTATCGCCTGTCATGCCCTCATTCATTGCGCCGAAGATTCCTGTCGCACTCGCACAGAAAAGCACCATGAGCCCTACGAACTTCTCACTGTGCTCTTCATGCGATAGCTTGGCGTCCGCTGGGTCGGCGAATTTATCGATGAAGCCCCGTGTTCTGGTTGCGAGCCTGGTGACGCTTGCTTCGATGTGAAGGAGTTCCCCAATGATTGTCCCCAGCAGGAGTGCTAAAACCACTGCCGGAAAATAGTTGACCTTCACGATCATTGCCACGCCCAGCCCTAGGGATGAAAGCCCAAAGAGAAGCGGCAGCCTGGTTCGGAGATTTACACTAATTCTGGTGCCCAAGAATGCACCGGAAATACTTCCGACGAGGACAGCTCCGCAGTTCACAATTGGACCGATCAATACGGCTCCTGCCCTGGTTGACTGATCGTCATCACATGTTCAAGGCAAGTCCGTAGACACTGCGGGCTGCCTCCGGAAAAGCCTCGTTCAGGGTGGGGTGGGGATACATGGTGTGGATCAGCTGGTCTACGGTGAATCCCCCACCGAGCAACGCCACGCTGGAGGCCACCAGCTCCGTGGCCTTGGGGCCGAGGATGTGGATGCCGAGGATCTTTCCGGTGGCCTTGGTGGCGACGATCTTGATGAACCCGTGGGGCTCGCCAAGGATGTTGGCCTTGGCCAGGGGCATGAAGGGAAAGCTACCGATTTCGACATCGGCGTATTGCTCCCGGGCCTGCTCCTCCGTGAGGCCGATACAGCCCACTTCCGGCTCGCAGTAGGTGCAGCTGGGGACCAGCCCGTAGTCGATGGGGTGTGGGTGGGCGTCCAGGCCCAGCTCGCGGGCGGCCTGCTCAGCGGCGACGACGCCTTCGTCCGAGGCCACATGGGCCAGGAGCGGCGTCCGGACAATGTCACCGATGGCCAGCAGGTTCGGCTCGGAGGTGCGCATGAACGCATCCACGGCCACGAAGCCGCGCTCCACGGTGGCGCCCGTGGCTTCCAGGCCCAGGTCCGCGGTCACCGGGCCGCGGCCCACGGCCACGAGCAGGTGGGAGCATGCCACCACGCCGGGCTTGTCTCCCTCCAGCATGGCCAGGACCCCGTCCTCCTGGCGCTCGATGGAGACGATCCGGGTCTTCACGCGCACATCCATCTTCAGCTGCTTGACGAAGATCTTGGCCAGCTCCTCTCCGATGGCCCGGTCCTCCAGGGGCAGGAGCCGATCCTGGAGCTCGACCAGGGTCACCTTGCAGCCCAGGCGGCTGAAGACGGATGCGAACTCGACGCCGATGGCGCCGGCCCCCAGCACCATCAGGTGGCTGGGCAGCTCGGTCAGGTCCAGCACGTGGTCGCTGTTCAGGACGCGGACGCCGTCCGTGTCCAGCCCCGGGATGACCTGGGGCCGGGAGCCCGTGGCCAGGATGATCTTCCGGGCCTGGTGCGTCTCCGTCTCGACCCCCTGCACTGCCACGGCGCCGCCGCCCAGGAGCCGGGCGCTGCCCCGGAGGACCGTGACCTTGTTCTTCTTCATGAGGAACTCGATGCCCTTGCCGCCCTTCAGGACGATGCGGTTCTTGCGTTTTACGATGGCGGTCAGGTCCGCCCTCAGCTGGGAGGTGTCAACCCCGGCAATGCCGTAGTCCGCCAGGTCGGCCATGTGCCCGTACCGGTGCGCGGTCTCCAGCCAGGTCTTGGCGGGAATGCAGCCCCGCCGGAGGCAGGTGCCGCCGAGGCCCGCAGGATCCCGCTCAACGATGGCGGTCTCCAGGCCAAGCTGGGCGGCGCGGATGGCCGCGACATAGCCGCCGGGGCCAGAGCCGATCACGATGAGGTCGAACGTCGCCATGGGATGGCTCCTGAAAAGACCGCCGGGCTCAGCACTCCGGCAGGTTGACGGTGTAGTCGAGGGGGGAGTCCGGATGGGCGAGGGCCAGCCCACCCAGGGCGGTTTCCTTGTACTTGCTCTTCATGTCGGCGCCGGTCTCCCGCATGGTACGAATGACTTTGTCGAGGCTGACGAAGTGCTCGCCGTCGCCATACATCGACATCCGGGCGGCGTTGATGGCCTTCACGGCGGCCATGGCATTGCGCTCGATGCAGGGCACCTGGACCAGGCCCCCGATGGGATCGCAGGTCAGGCCGAGGTTATGCTCCAACCCGATTTCCGCGGCGTTCTCCACCTGGCGGGGTGTCCCCCCGAGCACCTCCGCCAGGGCCCCAGCCGCCATGGAGCAGGCGACGCCCACCTCCCCCTGGCACCCGACCTCGGCACCGCTGATGGAGGCATTCTCTTTGTACAGCGCCCCGATGGCCCCCGCCGTCAGCAGGAAGCGCACCACGCCTTCCTCCGAGGCCCCGGGCACGAAGCGGTGGTAGTAGTGCAGCACCGCCGGGATGATGCCCGCGGCCCCGTTGGTCGGCGCGGTCACCACGCGGCCCCCGGCCGCATTCTCCTCGTTCACCGCCAGGGCGTAGAGGCTGACGAAGTCCATGGCCGTGAGGGGATCCCGCAGGCCCGACTCCGGGGACTCGGTGAGCCGCCGGTAGAGGGCCGGGGCGCGGCGGGGGACCTGCAGACCGCCGGGGAGGATGCCGTCGGTGGTGCAGCCCCGCTTCACGCAGGCCTGCATGACGGACCAGATGTTCAGCAGTCCCTCGTAGATCTCCCGCTTGGAGCGCCAGGTGCGCTCGTTCTCCAGCATGAGCCGGCCCACGGACAGCCCGGCCTCCCGGCAGCGCCGCAGCAGCTCGTCACCCGTGCGGAAGGCATGGGGGGGCTCCGTGCCCTGAGGGGCCAGCTCGGCCACCCCTTCCTCCACCACGAAGCCCCCGCCCACGGAGTAGAAGACCCGCGTGCTCAAGCTGGCCCCGGCGGCGTCCAGGGCCGTGAACCGCATGCCGTTCGGGTGATAGGGCAGGTTCTTGAGCAGCAGCTGCAGGTGCTCGGATTCCCGGAAGTCCACCTCGTGCTGGTGCAGCAGGGACAGGCGCTCCAGGATGCGCACCCGGGCCACCAGGTTGTCGACCTCGGCCACCGAAACGTCCTCGGGGGTCTCGCCCATGAGGCCCAGCAGCACGGCCTTGTCACTGCCGTGCCCCCGGCCCGTGGCCCCGAGGCTGCCGAACAGCTCGATCTTCACGGTCGCCACCGCCCCCAGCTTGCCGGCTTGCGCCAGGTCCAGGACGAAGGTGCGGGCAGCCCGCATCGGCCCCACGGTGTGGGACGAGCTGGGACCGATGCCGATGCGGAAGAGCTCGAAGACGGAGAGGTTCATGCCTGCACGGCCACCGGCTTCTGCCAGCGCAGCACCGGCTTGCGGGCGGCGGTGGTCTCGTCGAGGCGGCGCAGGGGCGCCAGGATGGGCGCGTGGTGGAGCGCCTCGGGGATCTTCTCGGCCTCCCTGGCGATGGTGAGCATGGTGTCGCAGAACGCGTCCAGCTCGAACTTGTCTTCGCTCTCGGTGGGCTCGATCATCATCGCGCCCGGCACGATGAGCGGGAAGTAGATGGTGGGCGGGTGGTAGCCGTGGTCGATGAGCCGCTTGGCGATGTCCAGGGTGTGCACGTCGTGCTTGGCCTGCAGCGTGTCGCTGAAGACCACCTCGTGCAGGCTGGGGGAATCGATGTGGAGGGCGTAGGCGCCCTGCAGCCGCACCCGGATGTAGTTGGCGTTCACGATGGCGCGCAGGGTGGCCGCCTTGAGGCCATCGGAGCCGTGGCTCAGACAGTAGGTCAGCGCCCGCACCAGGATTCCGAAGTTGCCGTAGAAGGTGTGCACCTTGCCAATGCTCTGGGGGCGGTCCCAGTCCCAGTGGTAGGCGTGGGCAGGTCGCTCCCCTTCTCCCACCGACCTGGTCTCCCGCACCACCACGGGCACGGGCAGGAAGGGGCGCAGCTGCTCGGCACAGCAGACCGGACCAGCCCCGGGGCCGCCCCCACCATGGGGTGTCGAGAAGGTCTTGTGCAGGTTCAGGTGCATGACGTCCACCCCGAAGTCCCCGGGCCGGGCCACGCCGATGAGCGCGTTCATGTTCGCGCCATCCATGTAGACCAGGGCGCCGATGCTGTGCAGCAGGTCACTGATCTCCTTGAAGCGGTATTCAAAGACGCCCACGGTGTTGGGGTTGGTGATCATGGCCCCGGCAATCTCCGGACCCAGCTCGGCCACCAGCGAGAGCAACCCCTTGCGGACCTTGCCACTGGTGGGGTCCGTGACATCTTCGAAGCTGATGGTGCCATCCGGCTGGGACGGCAGTTCCACCACGTCGTAGCCCGCCATGGCGGCCGTGGCAGGGTTGGTGCCGTGCCCGCTGTCGGGGATCAGGATCACGCGGCGCTTGGCGCCCTTGGATAGGTGGTAGGCGCGGATGAGCATCACGCCCGTGAGCTCGCCTGAGGCGCCGGCGCTGGGCTGGAGGGTGACACCGGGCAGGCCTGTGATCTCCTTCAGCCATTCCTGCAGGGTGTACACCAGCTCCAGGTTGCCCTGCACCAGGGCATCGGGTGCCATGGGGTGGCTGTCCGTGAAACCGGGCAGCAAAGCGACCTTCTCGTTGAGGCGGGGGTTGTGCTTCATGGTGCAAGAGCCCAGGGGATAGATCCCATCGTCGACCCCATAGTTCCACTTCGACAGCCGGGTGAAGTGGCGGATGACATCCACCTCGCTGAGCTCCGGCAGGGCCTCGAAGCCGCTGCGCTGCAAGTGGGCGGGCCGGGTGTCCCGGGCCTCGGGCACATCCAGTCGGGGCAGGTCCATGCCCCGCTTGCCGGGGACAGAGCGCTCGAAGATCAGGGGTTCACGCTGACGAAGGAACATGGTCATCTCACCAGACAGTAGAGGGGACGTGGGCGAGGGTCTCGACGAGGCTCTCAATCATTTCGCGGGTGTGTAGCTCGGTGGCGCACCAGAGGATGCAGCCCTGGTATTCCGGGTAGTAGCGGCCCAGGTCCAGCCCTGGGAGCAGGCTCTCCTGGAGGCAGGCTTCCTCCAGTGCTGAGTAGTCACCGGAGTACCGGAGGACGAACTCGTTGAAGAAGGGCTGGTCATCCACTTCTTCCATTTCAGGCAGTTCCAGCAACCGCTGCCGGAGGTACTGGGCCTTGGCGGCGTTTTGCTTTGCGAGCCCCTTCAGGCCCTCGGGACCTGCCAGCTGCATGAAGATGTTGGCGCGGAGGGTCACCAGTCCCTGGTTCGAGCAGATGTTGCTGGTGGCCTTGTCGCGGCGGATGTGCTGCTCGCGCGCTGTCAGGGTCAGCACATAGCCCGTGCGATCCTGGAGGTCCTTGGCCTGCCCGACCAGTCGGCCCGGCAGCTCACGTTTGTGGGCCTCCTTCACCGCCAGGAAGCCCAGATAGGGGCCGCCGAAGTTGGGCTTGTTACCCAGGCTCATGGCCTCGCCACAAGCCATGTCCGCGCCCACCCGGCCCGGAGCCTCCAGCCAGCCGAAGGCGAAGGCCTCCTGGGTGACACTCACCAGCAGGGCGCCCGCGGCGTGGATGGGAGCGGCCAGGGCCGCCAGGTCCTCCACGGCCCCCAGGAAGTTGGGATAGCCCACCAGCACCGCGGCCACGTCGCCGCTGAGCTTCGCCTGCAGGTCCGCCAGGTCGGTAACGCCATCCTTCAGGCCCACCTCGACCAGATTCAGCTCTGCATGGGGCGCGAAGTTGGTGTTGAGGACCTCGCGGTAGAGGGGATGGAGGCCGCGGCTCACCAGCACCGTGTGGCGCTTCTTGGCCACGCGCACGGCCATGAGGGCCGCTTCCACGCAGGAGGTGCCACCGTCGTAGAGGCTGGCGTTGGTCACCTCCAGGCCCGTGAGGTCGCAGATCAGGGTCTGGTACTCGAAGAGGTGCTGCAGCGTGCCCTGGCTGATCTCCGGCTGGTAGGGCGTGTAGGCCGTGAACCACTCCTGGCGGCTGATGAGCGCGTCGATGGCCGAGGGCACGAAGTGGTCGTAGGCCCCTGCCCCCAGGAACTGGGCACAGAAGCGGGTGTTCCGGTTCGCCATGGCCAGCATCTGCCCGGCCACCTCCTGCTCCGAGGACTGGGTGGGCAGCTCCAGCTCCCGCCGCAGGCGCAGGGGCTCCGGAATGCCCGCGAGCAAGGCCTCGGCCTCCTTGACACCAATGGCATCCAGGAGGGCACGGTCCTCGATGGGGGATGAGGGCAGGTAGCGCATGGCGGCCTCCAGGGAAGAACGGTTCAGTGGCTCTCTTCCGCCACGAGCTGCTCGTAGGCGGTGGCGTCCAGAAGGTCAGCGTTCAGGTCGCCCACGAGGCGGATCTTGATGAGCCAGCCCTTGCCGAAGGCATCCTCGTTGATGTATTCCGGGTGGGCCTCCAGCTCGGTGTTCAGCTCCAGGACCTCCCCCGCGGAGGGCAGGAAGATCTCAGCCACGGTCTTGACGGACTCCACCGTGCCGAACTCCTCGCCGGCTGCGAAGCTGTCGCCCACTTCCGGCAGGTCCACGAAGACCACGTCCCCCATGGCGTCCTGGGCGTAGGTGGTGATGCCCACCAGGGCGGTGCCATCCCCCAGAGGCTTGATGAACTCGTGGTTCTTCGTGTATTTCGCGTCAGCAGGATACATGGTGACCTCCATCGGTGCTCGGGCCGGCGGCTTCGCGGCTGGCCTGGGTTGGGGGGGACTACTTCGCGCGCTTGTAGAAGGGCGTGGCCACGACCTGGGCCTCGCAGGCCTTGCCGCGGATCTCGATCTGAATGCGGGTCCCGATCTCGGCGGCGCCCAGGGGCACGTAGCAGAGCCCCAGGTTCACACCGCAGGTGGTGCTGGGCGCGCCGCTGGTGACGTATCCAGCGACCTGCCCATCGACCAGCACGTTCATGTGATCCCGGGCGATGTCCCGCTTCTCCGCCATCTGGAACCCGACGAGCTTGCGGGTCAGGCCCCGGACCTTGGCCAGGAGCAGCTCGTCCCGGCCCAGGAAGAAGCCCTTCTGCAGCTTGATGATCCAGCCGAGGTCCGCTTCCAGGGCGTTGGTGGTGTCATCGATCTCGTGCCCATAGAGGGACATCTTCGCTTCCAGGCGGAGGGTGTTCCGGCAGCCCAGGCCCGTCGGCATCAGACCCAGGGGCTGTCCCTGCGCCATGACGGCATTCCAGACGGATTCCGTGCTGGCGGCGGGGCAGTAGATCTCATAGCCGTCCTCCCCGGTGTAGCCCGTCCGGGAGATCATGACCGGCAGTCCCTGGAAGTTTCCAAAGGCGAACCAGTAGTACTTGATCTCGGAGAGGTCGATGTCCACCAGGGGCTGCAGCACCTCCAGGGAAAGCGGACCCTGGAGGGCGATCTGACCCGTTGCGTCGCTCTCGTTCGTCACCGTGACCTGCCACGCAGCCCCGTGCTCCAGCACCCAGGCAAAGTCCTTCTCGATGTTGGAGGCGTTCACCACCAGCAGGAACTCGTCATCGCTGATCTTGTGAAGCAGCAGGTCGTCCACGAAGGTGCCGTTCTCGTAGAGGAAGGCCGTGTAGTGGATCTGCCCCTTGGCCAGGCGCGCGACCGCGTTCGGCGTCAGCCAGTCGAGGAAGGCCATGGCCTGGGGTCCCTGGACCCGGATCTCGCCCATGTGGCTCACGTCAAAGAGTCCCACCTTGGTGCGAACGGCGAGGTGCTCCGCGATGATGCCCTGGGGGTACTGGACGGGCATGTCCCAGCCGCCGAAATCGACCATCTTGGCGCCAAGGGCCCGGTGGGCCGCATTCAGGGGGGTCTTCTGCAATTCGGACATGGGAGCTCCGTCAGAGGGGACAGGCATGGGGTTCGGGGGCGGTCCTATTCAGGGATGGGGAAGTGGCTGGTGAGCTCGAACACTTCTCGCTGGACCTGGGCCACGGCGGCCGCATCAGCTCGGTTCCGGAGGGCGGTGTCGATCCACCCGGCGATGCGCTCCATCTCGGGCTCCTTCATGCCCCGGGTCGTGACCGCGGGCGAGCCGATCCGGATGCCCGAGGGCTTCATGGGCGGGTTGGGGTCGAAGGGGATCCCGTTCTTGTTGACGGTGATGCCGGCATGGTCGAGGGTCTTTTCCGCCTCGTTGCCCATGATGCCCTGCCCAAACACATCCACCAGGAGCAGGTGGTTGTCCGTGCCACCGGAGACCACCCGCCAGCCCTTCCGGGTCAGGGCGGAGGCCAGACACGAGGCGTTGCGCAGGACCTGCTCCTGGTAGGTCTTGAAGTCGGCGCGCAAAGCTTCCCCGAAGGCCACCCCCTTGGCGGCGATCACATGCATCAAGGGCCCCCCCTGAACGCCAGGGAAGAGGGCACGATCCAGATCCTTGGCGTACTTCTCCTTGCAGAGAATCAACCCACCCCGGGGGCCCCGCAGGGTCTTGTGGGTGGTGGAGGTGACGAAGTCGGCGTGGGGGACCGGGCTGGGATGCAGCCCCGTGGCCACCAGTCCCGCGATGTGGGCCATGTCCACCATCACCAGAGCGCCCACCTCGTCCGCGATGGCGCGGAAGGCCGCGAAGTCGAAGATCCGGGGATAGGCCGAGGCGCCCACGACGATCATCTTGGGCTTGTGCTCCTGGGCCAGGCGGCGGACCTCGTCCATGTCCACGCGCTCCGTGTCCCGGCTCACGTGGTAGCCGATGAACTTGTAGAGCAGCCCCGAGCTGTTGAGCGGGTGCCCGTGGGTGAGGTGGCCCCCGTGGGCCAAGTCCAGCCCCAGCACGGTGTCACCGGGCTTGAGGACCGCGAAATAGACGGCCATGTTGGCCTGAGCGCCACTGTGGGGCTGCACGTTGGCGTGTTCGGCCCCGAACAGCTCCTTGGCGCGGGAGCGGGCCAGGTCCTCGACCCGGTCCATGTTCACGCAGCCGCCGTAGTAGCGTCGGCCCGGATAACCCTCGGCGTACTTGTTTGCGAAGTGGGTGCCCATGGCCTGCAGGACCGGCAGGGAGGCGTAGTTCTCAGAGGCGATCAGCTCCAGGTTCTGGCGCTGGCGTACGACCTCGAGTTCGAGGGCCTCGGAGACGGCGGGGTCGGCCTGACGCAATGCTTGGGGGATGGTCATCGCGATTCCTTTCTGCGCGGGGCGGCAGCGGAGGTGGATCACTTCCTTGCCGGTGACTTCGGGGAGTTCTGCCAAGGGGCGTTTGCGACGTTAAGGTTGAGTTTGAGAAAGATTGATGAATACAAAAAGACGGTATTTTAGGTTTAGTGAATCGTAATAGTGTTCACCTAAAAAGCCCTTGTGACGTCTGCCCTTCGGGGCCCACCGCCCTCAGAATCGCCGCCGGGGCACCAGCACATTGGCGAGCAGGAGGCCAAGCATGAGCGCCACCGTCACGGTCAGAGACTGGAAGCCTGCCTGGAGGCCCTCCAGCGTGTGCTTGTGGAGCACCAACAGGAGGCCTTGGAAGCCCTTGCTGCCTGGCACGATGAGCATGAGGGAGGGCAGCAGGAGGACTGCGCCGGGGCGCCGGGTGCGGCGGGAGTAGTGGTTGCAGACCGCGCCGAGAAACAGGGCCGCGATGCCTGAACCGACCTCGGGTCCCAGCAATTGGGTGGTCAGCCGGGCGCTGCCATAGGCCACGATGCTCGCACCCAGCGTCCAGGCGTAGTCCCGGAGGGCGCCCTGGAACACTACGAGGTAGCCCAACGCCACCAGGGCGATGGCCGGGGGGATGGCCCAGTACGGCAGGGCCAGGGGTTCGGCGACCACCCTCACAGACCAGGTGTTCCCCAGCCGCTGCCCGATGGCAACACCGAAGGCCAGCAGCATGAGCACGAACCCCGTGCCCACCAGACGCGAGGACCCCGCCACGAGGTTGCCCGTGCCGAGCTCCTGCATGGAGACCAGCAGCCCAAGCCCAGGTACCAGGACGATGAAGCCACTGAGGATCAGGATGGTGTGGGAGGCGGCAGGCACCAGGTTACCGAGGACGATGCCCCCGAGGCTGCTGATGATGCCGCCCACCAGCGGGGCCAGGCTGATCTGGTTGCGCTTCTGTTCCAGGAGCTGAGCGGCCAGACCTACCAGGGCGCCAATCAGGGAGCTGAGCAGCGCCTCCCGCCAGCCGCCACCGAAGACCACCGCCATGCCCGTGGCCGCGATGGCATAGGCACCGACCTGGATCACAGGTCCGAAGCAGGGACCGCGCCGGGAGATCTGGTCCAGTTGATGGAGGGCCTCCTCGACACCCATCCCGTCATCGATGACCCGGTCCACCAGGGCCTCGGTCTCCGCCAGCTTCGCCAGGTTCGCGCCGTAGCTGCCGGTGCGGATCAGGTAGGTCTTGCTGGTGCCGCCAGCCTTCTGAAAGGACGCCAGGAACCCGGTCGGCGTGGCGTAGACCGCGCCTTCCAGGCCCAGGTGGTGGGCCAGCCGTCCCAGAGCGTTCTCCAGCGTCTGGGCGCTGACGCCAAACTCCTGCAGCGCCCGCCCCAGGCCGAGGGTGAAGGCCACCTCGGGGATGGGGCTGACGACCGACGCCGCAGGGGTGGACAACGCCTCAGTCATGGCGCGGGATGGCCGCGGACTTCAGACCGACGCCTTGGCCAGCCAGGTGCCTATGGCGGCCAAGCTGGTCTCGATGCCCGTCCTCAAGGTGGGGTCCAGGACCGGAGCCCAGAAGGGCGAGTGGGGGCCAGGCAGCTGGGCCACGGTCCCGGCCTGCTTGGCCTGGTCGTATTTCTCATGGGAGCAGCCCCCCACGAACCAGAAGGTGTAGGGCACGTTCCAGGCTTTTCCGTAGCGGCTAAAGTCCTCGCTGGCCCCCAGGGCCTGGGCTTCCACCAGCTGCTCCCCGAACTGCGCCCGGAAGGCCTCGGCGACTCGCTGCGTCACGTCCGGATCGTTCACGGTGAGAGGGAAGCTGCTGAGGTCCGTGAATTCCGGATCCCGAGGCGCGTTCGAGGCCTGGGCCTCGGCGATGCAGACACGCCGGATGGCCGCCAGCACATGCTCCCGGACCGCCGGGTCCGTGTTCCGGACGTTCAGCTTGATGACTGCCTCAGCAGGAATGATGTTCTCGGCCACCCCCGCGTGGAACTCGCCGACCGTGATCACGGACGAGGCCATGGGCGAGACCTCGCGGGCAATGATGCCCTGGAGTCTGACCACGGCGGAGGCCGCCATGAGGATCGGGTCGATCGCGTTCTGAGGGAGGCCACCATGGCCGCCCTTGCCGAAGAAACGGACCTGCAGGCTATCCCCGGCCGTGAGGATCTGACCCGCCCGCACCCCAACCACGCCCGCCCGGAAATTCATGAGGTGTTGCGCGAGGATGACATCCGGCCGGGGGAAACGATCCACCAGCCCATCGTCGATCATTTTCTGGGACCCTTCCCCCGTCTCTTCCGCGGGCTGGAAAAGAACCATGACGGTGCCCTTCCACGCATCGCGCGCGCCGGCAAGGACCGTCGAGGCACCCAGGAGCCAGGAAATATGCATGTCATGGCCGCAGGCGTGGGACACAGGGACCGTCTCGCCCTTCGCATTGACGCCTTCGCTGGTGCTGGCGTAGGGAACCCCGGTGGCCTCCTTGATCGGCAGGGCGTCCATGTCGGCACGCAGGAGCACGGTGGGCCCTTCGCCGTTTCTGAGCAAGCCTACGACGCCCGTCCCGCCCAGCTTCTCCGTGACTTCGAAGCCGATTTCCTTGAGCTTGCCAGCCACGATACCGGCGGTCCGGGTTTCCTGGTGGGAAAGCTCCGGGTTGTTGTGGAGATCCTTGTAGATGCTTTCAGCCATGGGCAGGACCCCGTCGATCCCCGCGGACAGTTGATTCACGAACGTATTCATGCGATTCCTCCGTTGATTTTGTTTCGGTTGAATGGCTGGGGTTTTCTCAGCTGTGGGCTTCCTCGGCGAGCCAGGCGCCGAGCGCGGCCAGGCTTCCCTCGATGCCGGTTCTCAGCGTGCGTTCCAGGGCGGGTGCCCAATAGGGGGAGTGCGGTCCCGGAAGCTGGGCAGTCGTGCCCTCCGATAGGGCCCGGTCATAGACATCAAGCGCGGTGCCGCCGATGAACCAGAAGG
>CAIRAS010000538.1 GCA_903876615.1 uncultured Holophagaceae bacterium | reverse complement strand
TCCCAAGTGCCCCCGCTGCTGGAACCACAAGGGCGGGCAGGGCCAGGGCGAGGACGCGGCCCTCTGCGTGCGCTGCGCCTCGGTCGTGTCCTAGTGCAACGCCTGCTCTGGCTGTTGCTTCCGGCGGCCGCCCTGGCCGCGGATCTCGGCTCCAAAGCCTGGATCCTGCGCACCCTGGCGGAGGGCGAGTCCCTGACGGTCATCAAGGGGTTCTTCTACCTGACCCTGGGCTTCAATCGCGGGGCCATCTTCGGCAGCCTCACCTGGCTGCCGGGGCCGGCCCGCGCCATCCTCTTCGCGGTGGCCGGGACCGTGGCCGTCCTCTACTTCGGCAAGTTGTTCCTGGCCCGGGCCACGCCTTCCTGGGACCGCGTGGCCCTGGGCCTCATCCTGGGCGGCGCTCTCGGCAACGGCATAGACCGCCTCTCCCGCGGCTCCGTGGTGGACTTCCTGGATTTCGTCTTCGGCACCTGGCACTACTGGACCTTCAACATCGCCGACAGCTGCATCCTCGTCGGCGCCGTCCTCTTCAGCGTGCGCGCCCTGATCGCGTCGAAGGCTGAGGCACAAAGTAAAGAAAACTGATCTACCACGAAGACACGAAGACACGAAGAACTGCAGAAGATAACTGCTTTTTTCTGGTTCTTCCGGGATTCCCGGGATGATCCTCGGCCACGCACTTGCAGGCATCCCCGTCCATCCCATTGATCCCCGTCATGCTTTTGCTTTCTGGGACGGAATGCCGGGCCGAAGGTTCAAAGACAAGTGCATAGTGGACGGGGATAAAAACGGATGAACGGGGATAACTGCCTAGCGCAGCCGAAAGCAGGCCCTTGCAGGGGTTGGTCGGCACCTATCGGCACCATCCGTTTCCTCTCCCATTGGCGGTTCTTCTTCCCCGGAATTCCCGGATGAACCTTTTTTCTTCACTGCGCCTGGATGGCCTTGAGCAGGGCGGGGTCTTTGGGGAGCTGGTCGACGTCGGCGAGCCTTGGGACGAGGCGCTTCCAGAAGGGCTCTGCGGCGAAGACCTGCTTGAAGATGGGCAGGGCCTCGTCGCGCTTGCCGCTGGAGGCCAGGGCTACGGCGTGCCAGAAGGGCATCTCCCAGACACCGGGGGCCAGCTTGGAGGCGGCGCTGTAGGCGGCCTTGGCCTGCTCCCACTTGCCTGCCGTGACGAAGCCGTCCCCCTCATCCATGAGGAGGTAGGCCCGGCGCAGCTGGATGAGGCGGCCCAACTCCTTCAGCGGGTCCAGGTGGTCCTCTACGCGGAGGTCGAAGAGGCGGTCGTTCCAGGGCTGGCCTGAGGGCTTGCCCTTCACGATGAGGATGGCGGCGCTCTGCTGGCCGCGGATGTCCCCGCCCTCGGCCTGGGCCGCGCGGAGGGCCGCCAGCAGCCGGTCCGCCAGGTCCCCCTTGGCACCCTTGAATGCCTTGGCCATGGCCGGCCACACGGTGGCTTTGTCCATGAGGTTGGCTTCCACGGTGAAGCCTTCGCCCACCTCGTGGCCCGCGGCCTGGATGCACTTGGCGCCGGTGTGGGCGGCCGATCGGCCCTGGGCGTCCACCATGGCCACCTGCCGGACCTCGCGGTCGGCATCTGCTGCCAGGAGGGCCTTCAGGGCTTCGGGTGCGGACTTGCCAGCCTTCATCAGCGCCAGCCCCAGGGCGCCGTAGCTGGGCTCCGTGAAGCTCTGCGTGGCCACCGCGCCCACCCCGGCCTCAGCCCAGGGCACCGCGGAGCCCACCGAGAACCAGTGGCTCTGCACAGCCACGCCCAGGTCCCCGGTGGCCGCGTCGCGGGCGACGATGGAGTAGGTGTGGACTGGGCGGCGGGGCGGCTCCGCGGCGGTGCAGGGCAGGGCGAGGGCAGTCAGAAGCAGGGCGAGGATGAGGCGCATGGGGCTCCTTCGGCAAGGGTCTGTCCCATGCTACGGCGGTAGAATGGTGGCCATGCGAAAACTCCTCGTCGGCTCCCTGATCCTCCTTGCCAGCCTTTTGGCTCCGGCCCAGGACGCCTACCGGGCCTCGGTGGACGCCTGGCACGCGGACCGGGAGGCCCGGCTGGTGGCGGAGAACGGCTGGCTCACCCTCATCGGGCGGGACTGGCTCAAGCCCGGCGTCAATACCCTGGGCTCGGCCCCGGAGTCCACGGTGCTGCTACCGGCCTGGGCGCTCCCGGCGAAGGCGGGCGAGTTCCTCCTGGAGAAGGGGGCCGTGCGCTTCAAGCCTGTGCCCGGCACCGGCCTGCTGCTGAACGGCCAGCCTGTCACTGAGACCCTGCTGAAGTCCGATGCCGACGGCAAGCCGGATACGTTCCAGGCCGGCCGGGTGCGCTTCTATCTGATTCGCCGTGGGGATCGCTTCGCGGTGCGCATCAAGGACCCTGAGAACCCCGCCCGCAAGGCCTTCCATGGCGTGCCGCGCTATCCGGTGGACCCGGCCCTGCGCGTGGTGGCCGACTACACGCCCTACGCCACGCCCCAGGTCCGGGCCATTCCCACGGTGCTGGGCACCACGGAGCCCATGACCGCGCCGGGGCTGCTCCGCTTCAAGGTGGGTGGCCAGGAGCGCACGCTGGAGCCGCTGCTGGAGGGGACGGAGCTGTTCCTGATCTTCCGGGACACCACCAGTGCCAAGGACACCTACCCCGCCGGGCGTTTCCTCTACGCCGAGCTGCCCAAGGACGGCAAGGTGGTGCTCGACTTCAACAAGGCCGAGAACCCGCCCTGCGCCTTCACCCTCTTCGCCACCTGTCCCCTGCCGCCCAAGCAGAACCAGCTCGACATTCCCATCCGCGCCGGCGAGAAAGACCCGGGCATGCACTGAGACATTGCCCCGAAAAGCAATAGGATCCCTTGGTGGTTTGCTTTTGTCCCTTTGCCTTGATGCCACCTGGCTGGGCACTCAGGTTGGGCCGGGGCTAACGGTCTCGATGGGGACGTCGTGTTCCTGGCCCCAGGCCTGCCAGAAGCTGGTGCTGGCGCCGCCGAAGGCCCGGCGGTAGCCCTCGGGGGTGGTGACCTTCAGCAGGGTCTCCAGCCGCTTCTTGAAGTGGGGTTCCAGGGCCGCCACGGCCACCCAGCCATCGGTGGCGCGGTAGATGTGGTATTCAGGGACGCCCCCGCCCAGCATGGCCCCGGGCAGGGTGCAGCCATGGCGCACGGGGTCGGCGAAGCTGGTGACGGCTTCGGCCAGGGAGACGGCCTGGTGGCCGCCGCGGCCGGTCCGCTCGCGCTGGTAGAGCAGCAGCAGCGCCGCCGCCACGGCCCGATCGGCGCCGGCTAGGTCCGACAGCAGGGTGCGCGGCATGTGGGGCGGGTCCACCAGGCCCATGGAGGCCTGGTAGGTGAGGTCGTGGCCGGCCTCGTCATCGCGCGGCGCCGGGTAGCCGGTGATCATCACCTGGCAGAGCCGCGGGAAGGCTGCCTGCAGGGTCTCGGGATCGAGGCCCAGCCGGCGCATGGCCGAGGGGCGGGTGGCGGAGAGCAGCACATCCGCGCCCTCAAGCAGGGCGAAGAACTCGGCCCGGCCCTCCGGCGTCTTGAGGTCGAGGGTCTGGACCCGATGGCCTGCGGCCATCTCGTGGTACCAGGGCAGGGAGTAGGTGGCCATGGGGTCGCCCAGGGGCGGCTCCACCTTGACCACTTCGGCTCCCAGGGTGCTCAGGCGCTGGGCTGCGGCGGGGCCGGGCAGGTTCACGGCTAGGTTGACGACCTTGATTCCATCGAGGGGCTGCATGGGTAGGCTCCAATCGATGATAACCCGTCTGGCGGCCACAACTGGCCTTGCATTGGCCCGGGCCGGGGGCGCAAGGATCCTGGAGGGGGAGCTCTCTGACAAAGAGAACCTTCAGATATCAAATAGCCGAATACTAGAAAAAACATTCATAAAAATTATTTTTGTAGTCATTGAATTCTGATAGGGTTTTCTCCGCACACCCCGGAGACCTTGGCACCTATCCCCCTCCTGGCAGACCCCGCGCCCAGGGGTCGAGTGCTCACGCTACTCACCCTTCGAATGAGGCACCATGACCACCCGATTCCTCGCCCACCTGTGCCTCCAGAGCTCCTTGCTGCAGGCCAAAGCCGAGCCACCCACCTAGGACCTTGATCCGTCCTCCCGGGGGGGAAGGGCGGGGGAGCGGTGGACGCGGGCCCGAGTGCTCCCGTCCGCCGCTGTTTTTTTGGATCTTCCGGGATTCCCGGGATGATCCTCGGCCACGCACTTGCAGGCATCCCCGTCCATCCCATTGATCCCCGTCATGCTTTTGCTTTCTGGGACGGAATGCCAGGCCGAAGGTTCAAAGACAAGTGCATATTGGACG
>CAIRAS010000537.1 GCA_903876615.1 uncultured Holophagaceae bacterium | reverse complement strand
CTTCGAGGGGCTGCGGGAGGCCGGCCGCCCCCTACGCCGCCCCAACTCCATCCTGTCCGTGGCGGACCACAACGTGCCCACGGTCCATCGCGAGCAGGGCATCGAGGACGAGACCTGCCGTCTGCAGGTGGAAGCCCTGGAAGCCAACGTGAAGGCCTTCGGAGTGCCCTACCTGCCGCTCCTCGACGACCGGCAGGGCATCGTCCACGTGGTGGGGCCCGAGCAGGGTTTCACTCTGCCCGGCACCACCATCGTCTGCGGCGACAGCCACACCAGCACCCACGGCGCCTTCGGAGCCCTGGCCTTCGGCATCGGCACCAGCGAGGTCGAGCACGTCATGGCCACGCAAACCCTGCCCCAGCGGAAGTCCCGGAACATGCGGGTGCTGTTCACAGGAACACTGCCCCGGGGTCTCGCAGCCAAGGACATGGCCCTCGCCCTCATCGGCCGCATCGGCACCGCGGGCGGCACGGGCCATGTCATCGAGTTCACAGGCTCCGCCGTCCGCGCCCTTTCCATGGAGGGCCGCATGACCCTCTGCAACCTGAGCATCGAAGGAGGGGCCCGGTCCGGCCTCGTGGCCTCGGACGACACGACCTTTGCCTACCTCCACGGCCGCCCGCTGGCTCCCCAAGGCGCCCTGTGGGAGGCCGCCCTGGCCCACTGGCGCACACTGGTCTCCGATGGAGAGGCCGCCTTCGACACGGAAGTCACGCTCGATGTCGCTGCCCTGGCGCCGCAGGTCACCTGGGGCACCAGCCCCCAGTGGGTGACGGACATCGCGGGACGCGTGCCCGATCCAGAGTCCGCGGCCTCGGCCGACGATCGGCAGTCCATGCTCCGCGCCCTGGAGTACATGGACCTGCGACCGGGCACACCCATGGAGGCCATCGGCGTGCAGGCCGTGTTCATCGGCTCCTGCACCAATGGCCGCATCGAGGACCTGCGCGAAGCCGCTGCTATCGCGCGGGGGCGGAAAGCCGCGCCGGGGGTAAGGGTTTTGGTGGTGCCGGGTTCGGGTCTGGTGAAGCGCCAGGCCGAGGCGGAAGGCCTCGACCGCATCTTCCTGGAAGCCGGCTTCGAATGGCGGCAGCCCGGGTGCAGCATGTGCCTCGGCATGAACGACGATCGCCTCGACGAGGGCGTCCGCTGCGCCAGCACCAGCAACCGCAACTTCGAGGGCCGCCAGGGGCGCGGCAGCCGCACGCACCTGGTGAGCCCGGGCATGGCCGCCGCCGCCGCGGTGACAGGCCACTTCACCGATGTCCGCAAATTGTTGGAGGCTTGAGATGGAACCCTTTGTCACCCTCACAGGCATTGCGGCGCCCCTGTTGCGGGCCAACATCGACACCGACCTGATCATCCCGAAGCAGTTCCTCAAGACGCTGGTGCGGTCAGGCCTCGGGCGGCACCTGTTCCATGAAGTGCGCTACGACCATGAAGGCCGCGAGCGGCCCGATTTCGTCCTCAACCAGCCGACCTACCGCACCGCCTCGATCCTGCTCGCCGGGCCGAACTTCGGCTGCGGCTCCAGCCGCGAGCACGCCCCCTGGGCCCTGAAGGATTTCGGCATCCGCGCCATCCTGGCGCCCTCCTTCGCGGACATCTTCTTCACCAACTGCTTCGCCAATGGCCTGCTGCCGGTGGCGCTCCCCATGGAGGCCATCGAGACCCTGGCCACCGTGAAGGGCCCCCTCATCGTGGATCTCCCCGCCCAGCAGGTGCGGGGGGGCAGCCATGCCT
>CAIRAS010000536.1 GCA_903876615.1 uncultured Holophagaceae bacterium | reverse complement strand
CCAGGCTCCGGATAAGAGGGTGAGGGGATCGCACGAACAGTATGCCAGCGGAATTAAGCGAATGGATGACGACCCGTCAATCGCCCCTGGGAACAACAGAACCGTCTAAACTGGGCTCTGAGGTAGCCATGGACTTTGCCCGCCCCTTCACCGACCAGAGCTTCTTCCTCATCGCGGGGCCCTGTGTCATCGAGAGTCGCGAGCACAGCCACTTCATGGCCTCGAGCCTGCGGGATCTGGCCGAGGCCCGGGGCATCCCCTTCATCTTCAAGGCCAGCTTTGACAAGGCCAACCGCACCAGCCTCGACAGCCACCGGGGCCCGGGCATGGAGGACGGCCTCGACATCCTCGCGGAGGTGCGCAGCCGCTATGGTGTGCCGGTGCTGACGGACGTTCACGAAAGCGACCAGTGCGCCGCGGCGGCCCAGGCCGTGGACGTGCTCCAGATCCCGGCCTTTCTCTGCCGCCAGACGGACCTGCTGGTGGCCGCCGCCGCCACGGGCCGCACCGTGAACCTTAAGAAGGGACAATTCCTCGCGCCTTGGGATCTGCAGCACGGCGTGGAGAAGCTCAAGTCCGTCCCCGGCCACGGCGAGGTGTGGGTGACCGAGCGCGGCTCCACCTTCGGCTACGGCAACCTCATCGTGGACTTCCAGAGTTTCCCGCACCTGCGGAAGACGGGCTGCCCCGTGATCTTCGACGCCACCCACAGCGTGCAGAAGCCCGGCGCCCTGGGCAAGGCCACCGGCGGCGCCCGGGAGGCGATTCCCACGCTGGCCCGAGCTGCCGCCACCGCGGTGGACGGCTTCTTCTTCGAAGTCCACGACTGCCCCGAGAAGGCCCACAGCGATGGCCCCAACGCTCTGCGCCTGGATGAGTTCGGCGGACTGCTCGACCAGCTGCTGGCCCTCTGGCGAGCGGGCCGCACGGCCGCGCTGCAGGACCCCGCGGGGCGATGATGGCTCCGATCCTGAAGGCCGGGCGGGGCCTCGAGCTGCGCCCTCTGAACCTGCGGGACGCCAAGGCCCTGTTCGCCCTCATCGAGACCAATCGGGAGCGCCTGCGGCTGTGGCTGCCCTGGCCCGATGCCAACCGCAGCCTGCTGGACTCCCGGGCCTACGTCCTGCGGGTCCGGGCCCAGGCCCGCCTCGGCGTGGCCCGCTCCTTCGGCCTCTGGTCCGCGGAACGGCTCGTGGGAGTCGCCGGCTTTGTGTGGATCGATCCCGTCAACCGCAGTGCCGCCATCGGCTACTGGCTGGCCCGCGAGGCCGAGGGGCAGGGCCTCATGACCCGGGCTGTGGCAGCCCTCCTCCGACACGGGTTCCGGGACCTCCAGCTGAACCGCATCGAGATCCGCGCCGGCGTGCGCAACCGTCGCAGCCGGGCCATCCCCGAGCGCCTGGGCTTCCGCCGCGAAGGCACCCTCCGCCAGGCCGAGCGCCTCGCCGACCGCTACGTGGACCACGCCGTCTACGGCCTCCTGGCCGAAGAGTGGCGGGCAGCTAAGCGCTAAATCAAAAAGCGAAGGACAAAAACTCACCACCAAGGCACCAAGGCACCAAGGCACCAAGAACCAAAAAACAGTGGCCCTGCTTTTCTTGGTGTCTTGGTGTCTTCTCGGTATCGGCTAAGCCGATACGCGAGACATACAGAAACCTGGTGGCGGCTCTTATTCTGGCTTTTGGATCACTCCACCCCTGCCGCGTAGGTCAGGTTCAGGAGGGCCATGACGCGGGTGACCTTGCCGACGCTGTTCTTGGTGGTGTCGGTGTACTGGATGCCGCGGCGCTCCAGGGCCTCGTAGTCGAAGTTGCCGTCGCCGCTGAGGTCGAAGCACAGGGCGCCGTCCTTG
>CAIRAS010000535.1 GCA_903876615.1 uncultured Holophagaceae bacterium | reverse complement strand
GGCTCCCCGTTCACCAGGATGTCCATCTTCACCAGGTCCGATTCCGCGTAGTGCTTCATGTGGTAGTCGAAGCTGGCATAGCCCTTGGAAAGGGACTTCAGCTTGTCGTAGAAGTCCAGCACCACTTCATTGAGCGGCAGCTCATAGACGAGCATCACGCGGTCCTGGCTCACGTACTCGAGCTTCTGCTGGATGCCCCGGCGCTCCTCGCAAAGCTTGAGCAGACCGCCCACGAAGTCCGTGCGCGTCAGGATGGTCGCCTCGATGATGGGCTCCTCGATCTTGGCGATCTTCTGGAGCGGCGGCAGCTTCGAGGGATTGTCCACTGGGATCTCAGAGCCATCGGTCAGATGGACGTGGTACCGCACGCTGGGGGCCGTGGTGATTAGATCCAGGTCATACTCGCGCTCCAACCGCTCCTGCACGATCTCCATGTGCAGCAGCCCCAGGAAGCCGCAACGGAACCCGAAACCAAGCGCCGTGGACGTTTCGGGCTCGTAGGTGAAGCTGCTGTCGCTTAGCCGCAACTTGTCCATGGCGTTGCGCAGGTTCTCATAGTCATCACTGGAGGTGGGGAAGATTCCCGCGAAGACCACAGGCTGGATCTCCTTGAAGCCCTTCAGCATCTCCCTGGCGGGCTTGGTCGTGAGGGTCACCGCATGGGTCACCGTGTCGCCGACCTTCACATCCACCAGCTGCCGGATGTTGGCCACCAGGTAGCCCACCTCGCCCACGGACAGGGACTCCTGCTTGTCCATCTTGGGATCGAAGATGCCGATCTCGTCCACCCGGTGCTCGCTGCCCGTGGACATGAAGCGGATCGTGTCCCCGGCTTTGATCGTGCCATTCATCACGCGGATGAGGTTCACCACGCCGCGGTAGGCATCGTAGTAGCAGTCGAAGACCAGGGCCTGGAGCGGTGCATTCGGATCTCCTTGCGGGGCCGGGATGCACTTCACAATCTGCTCCAGCACCTGGTCGCAGTTCTCGCCGGTCTTGGCGCTGACATTCACGGCGTGGGCCGTGTCCACCAGGCCGATGACCGTGTCGATCTGCTCCAGCACCCGGACTGGATCGGAACTCGGCAGGTCCGTCTTGTTGAGGACCGGGAAGACCTCCAGGCCGTTCTCCAGGGCCAGATAGGTGTTGGCCAGGGTCTGGGCCTCCACACCCTGAGTGGAATCCACCACGAGGATGGCCCCCTCGCAGGCGGCCAGACTGCGGCTCACCTCGTAGGTGAAGTCCACGTGGCCAGGAGTGTCGATGAGGTTCAGGGTATAGATCTTGCCGTCCAGGGCCGGATACTTCAGCGTCACCGCATGGGCCTTGATGGTAATGCCGCGCTCCCGTTCGAGATCCATGTCGTCCAGGATCTGCGCCTGCATGTCCCGCCCGGCCACGGTCTTGGTCAGCTCCAGCAGGCGGTCCGCCAGCGTGGACTTGCCGTGGTCGATGTGCGCGACGATGGAAAAATTGCGGATCAGGGCGGGATCAGACACTGAGG
>CAIRAS010000534.1 GCA_903876615.1 uncultured Holophagaceae bacterium | reverse complement strand
GGACTTCAGGCCGGAGCACCATGCCGGGGCCGCCGCCGAAGGGGCTGTCGTCCACGTGGCCGAAGGTGTTGTCCGCATAGGCCCGGTAGCTGTGGGTGTGCAGGGCGTGGCCCAGCTCCCGGAAGGCCCGGCCCGTGACGCCCAGCCGGGCGGTCTCGAAGAACTCTGGGAAGAGGGTCAGGGCGTCGAAGCGCATCACCGCACCAGGGCGTGGAAGGCTTTCACCAGCGTCCTGGCGATGAATCCGAAGGAGGAGGCGAAGTAGAGGGTGTTGGCCAGGGCGCCGGCCGCGCCGATCCAGGCCCAGGTGGGCCGTTCCTCCAGCAGGGCCGCGCCCACCAGGCAGAGGATGGCGGCGGGCAGCTGGTTGCCGAAGGGCAGGGGCACCGGAATGGCGAGCAGGAAGCCGGTCCAGGAGATGCAGGCGCCGATCCAGCGTCGGTTCAGGGGGCGCCGCTCGGCCCCGCTCCAGCGGAACCGGTCGAGCTGGGTCTCCAGCTTGGCCAGGGCGTCCTTGATCCGGCCCTTGTGGATGGGCTGGGCCTGCACCTTGCGGGGCACCCAGGGATGCGGCGTGCCCCAGGCCAGCTGGGCTCCGAGGCCGATGAGCCCGATGCCGCCGATCGGGGCCAGGCCCACATTCAGGCCCGGGATGAGGTTCGGCAGGGACAGCAGCAGCACCAGCAGGCCATAGGTCTGCTCGCCCGCGGCGTCCAGCAGCTCACCGAGCGTGATCTCCCCTTCCGCGTCCAGGAGGGCGTGGAGGGTCTCGAAAAAGGGCTTCGGGGAGGGTTGCACCCTCCAAGCATGACTGAAACAGGGCCGGGACCTTCAGTCTTCGTCCCCGGAAGGGGCCGTTCGTGGGGATTTCTGGCGGACCAGCTGGCCGCAGGCGCCTGCCACGTCCTGGCCCCGGCTGCGCCGGACACTCACGGTGATTCCCGCGTCGGCAAGCAGGCCGCAGAGGGCCCGGATGCGGGCCTCGTCGGGCGCCAGGAAGCCTGAGCCCTCGTGCGAGTTGAAGGGGATGAGGTTCACCTTGGAGGGGAAGCGGCGGGCGTAGGCCGCGAGGCGACGGCCATCCTCCAGGCTGTCGGTGACGCCCTTGAGCAGCACGTATTCCAGGGTGATGCGCTCGCCGGACTGCAGGGGAAAGCGGCCCAGGGCCTCGGCCAGGGCCTCCAGGTTCCAGACCCGGTTCACGGGCATGATCCGCGAGCGGTGCTCGTCGGTGGTGGCGTTCAGGCTGAGGGCCAGCCGGGGCCGCCGGGGATGGCTGGCCAGGCGGTCGATGCCGCTCACCAGGCCGGAGGTCGACACCGTGATGCGCCGGGGCGGGATGGCCAGGCCCTCGGGATCGGTCAGCACCTCGAAGGCGGTCATGAGGTGGTCGAGGTTGTGCAGGGGCTCGCCCATGCCCATGAACACCAGGTTGACGGGGCGCTCGGCGGGGTGCCCGTGGTGGTTCAGCATGGCCACCACCTGGCCCACGATCTCGGCG
>CAIRAS010000533.1 GCA_903876615.1 uncultured Holophagaceae bacterium | reverse complement strand
GCTCAGTTGCTCCATGAACGGGTTCCATACTTGGTAGCGCAGATCAGGACCGTAGACGATGACTCCTTCATGGACGCTACGGAACGCGTCAACAACTTTGAGACAGTTGGTGGCCTGAGTTATCGCTCCGACCCACCCGCTGCGGAGAGCCGCCGGGGTCATGGACAGCCTGCGGATTGCCTGGCGGCAACGGGCCGATGGCCCGCCCTTCGGGTCCGCAGCCTGACCACAACCCCTTGGAAAACGCTGCGCGTTTCCCACACCTCACCGCAGAAAGCGATCAGCAGCATCATGCGGCGATTTCCTTTTTCGGTGGGTTGATCCAGGCCGGTTCTGGCAGTTTCGGCGGCTTGGGACGTCCCTTTGAAAAGCGCTCTGGGTGAGCCATAAATGCCTGATCCAGCACGACCTGACGGGCTGCGTAGATCTCCTCGGCTCGGCCTTCGTGAACGCTGGCTGGCGTCATCATCCCGATGCCGCTATGCCGATGCTGGTGGTTGTACCAGTGGAAGTAGCGGCGGCAGAAACTCCGCGCATCCTCGATGGATCCGAATCGTTCAGGGAAACCGGGGCTGTATTTCAGCGTCTTGAACTGCGCTTCGGAGTAGGGGTTGTCATCCGAAACATGAGGCCGGCTGTGACTCTTCGTGACGCCGAGGTCCGTCAGGAGGGTGGCTACTGTCCTGGACACCATCGCGGCTCCCCGATCCGAATGCAGGGTCAGATCCCCCGGCTGGATGCCGTGCTGGATGAAGGTCTGACGGTGAAACTCCTTGGCGAGGTCCTCGTCCTCCCGCTCCTGCACCGTCCAGCCCGCCACCAGGCGGCTGAACAGGTCGATCGTCACGTAAAGCTTGAAGCGGGTGCCCCGCACCGGCCCCTTGAGGTCCGTGATGTCCCAACTCCACACCTGGTTCGGCGCCATCGCGCAGAGCTCGGGCTTCACATAAACCGGATGCCGCGCCTGGTTTCGCCGCTCTCTCACTTCCTGCGTCTCGTCGAGGAGGCGATACATCGTCCGGGACGAACACAGGTAGACGCCTCGATCCATCAGCGTGGCCTGGATGGCCCGAGGCGCACGGTCGACGAACTCCTCCGAGTGGCACACCCCCAGCACTGCCTGCCGCTCCTCCGCTGACAATGCCCGCTTTGGCTTGGGGCGCGGCCCTGCCGGGCCTTTCCCCTGGCGCTCCCGGTAGAAGGTCGCCCGGGACACCCCCATGGCCTCGCAGGCCGACAGGACGCCGATCTCCTCGGAGAGCTCCTTGGCCGCCATCATTCGCTGTCCTCTGTCTCGAACTGATGACCCAGCGCCATCTTCTCCATCAGTTCCGCACCTTTTTTTGAAATATCCAGCAGCCACTCCGCCCGCTTCAATCGCCGTTTCAGCGTCCGGTTCTCCTTCTCCAACTCCTTGTTCCTCGCCTCATGAGGATCCCGTGGCTTCGCATTGGGGCCTGGATTACCCGGACTCAATGCGCTCAATGCACCTGCGTCACGCAGGCGGCGCCAGTTCGTGAGGTGCGACGAGTAGAGCCCCTCCCGCCGCAATAGAGCCCCGATCTGCCCGGACAGAGAGCAGGCATCCACCTCCTCCAGGATCTTCAGTTTGTACCCAGCGCTGAACCGCCTCCGACTGGGGTGGCTCAACTCCACCTCCCCGCATCCCAACTTCACGACCTTGCTCATCCCTTTTCCTTCCCTGCCCCGACATAAGACTCTGAAGTGTCTCCTGTCTCAACGAGCT
>CAIRAS010000532.1 GCA_903876615.1 uncultured Holophagaceae bacterium | reverse complement strand
GCCTGATCGCGCGAGCGAGCCTCATCGCCCCCCGGATCGCAGGCCCCGCATGGGGCCTGCTCCCGTTCAGCCGGCGCTTCGCTTGGCTTCACGGACGGGGCCCCGCTGGCATCGCCCGCGCCAAGTACATCGAGACCTTCGTCGAGAACATCAAGTGGTCCGAGGTCTCCAAGCGCTTCGGCGCCTAAGGATTTTTTACCGCAAAGAACACAATGAACACAAAGAACACAAAGGGAGAGCCTGTCTTTTCTTTGTGGGCTTTGTGTTCTTTGTGGTTAATTTTTTCCTTTTTTCTTTGAGGCTCCAGTCTCTACTTCCCCTGGGCTGCCCGGCTGGCCCGGAGGACGGCGCGGAAGACGTCCTCGACGCCCTGGATGTCCAGGCCCGCCTCCTGGGCCCAGGCGCGGCGGGCCTGAAGCTGGGCGGTCTCGCGCTCCGGATCGTGGATGGGCAGTCCCAGCTCGGCCTTGGCGCGGCCGGCCCGTAGGCCCAGCTCCGTGCGTCGGGCCAGCAGCGCGACCAGCTCCCGGTCCAGCGTGTCGATGTGGTTGCGGGCCTCCTGCAGCATCGGCGACCGGGCCCCCAGGTCGGGGATGGCCAGCTGCTCCTCGCCGCCGCTGATCTGGGCTTCCGCCAGGGACTGGTGGATGGCGGACAGGGCCTCCAGCAGGCCCACCCGGGCGCCTTGGGCGAAGGGGTTCTGGTTCTGCAGGACCGCGAAGAGGTGGCCGGCGTCTTCCTGTACGGACTCCAGCGTGTGGGCGATGGCATGGAAGGAGGGCGGGGTGAAGGGCAGCTCAGCCCCGGCGCCCACGGCCAGCAGCCCCTTGGCGAGGAAGAACGTGAGGGCGTGGGTGGTGGCCATGACCCGGTCGTGGTCCTCGGGACTCTGCTGCAGCACCTCGCAGCCCAGGCGGTGGAACAGGGACTCCACCTGCGCAGCAGCGGCCGGATGCTGCGGCGCCGCGCAGAGCACCACCCGCAGCGGTCGCTCGGCCCGGGCCAGGCTCACGGGCCCGAACAGGGGGTGCGTGCCCGCGTAGGGGATGGCGGAGCCCAGGTGCTGGGCCATCAAGGCGCAGGGACCCACCTTCACGCTGCCCACGTCGAACAGGAGGTGGTCGGGCCGCAGGTGCGGGCGCAGCTGTTTGAGGACACCCTCCAGCGCCGGAATGGGCACCGCCAGCACCAGGGTCTCGTGGTCCTGGACCAGGTCCAGCACGCTGGCCGCCCGGCACTCGGCCGGGATCGGGGCCACAGGATCCCAGGCCTGGTAGGGGAGGCCCGCTTCCTGGAGCAGCGAGGCCAAGGCCCCACCGAAGCGGCCGTATCCCAGGATGCCAATGCGCATGGAAGTCCCTTAGTAAGTGGCTTGATCCTACCGCAGCAGGTCCGGAATGGCCGCCAGGGGTGGGCCGGGGCCCCGGCCCACCCCTGGGGATCAAAATGATATTTCGATAATTTCCGATAT
This sequence comes from uncultured Holophagaceae bacterium, assembly GCA_903876615.1. Next base: position 1,537 of record CAIRAS010000532.1, on the reverse strand, counting down.
ATACTGAACCCGGTCCCCCGACGCCACGGCAGGTACTCGGGAATGCCAAGAGGAGGTGCCCGCCATGGCTGAGGAATTGCGAACCCTGGTGGAGCGTTTGAAGGCGGTCTCCCACCCGCTGCGCCTGCGGGTGCTGTCCCTCCTCGAGCCGGGCGAGCTGTGCGTCTGCCAGATCGCCGAAGTCCTCCAGGTGCCCCCATCCTCGGTGTCCGAGGCCCTGCGGGAGCTGCGGCGGGCGGGCTTCGTGACGGAGCGGAAGGACGGCCGCTGGGTCTTCATGTCCCTGGTCTCCCGGGAACTGGCCTCCCCCTTCCTCAAGGGCCTCCTCCATGAAGCGGCCGCCCTCCCCGAGCTCCAGCAGGACCGGGCCCGGGCCTTGGCGGTGAAGGCCCAGGCCATCTCCGTGGTCTGTGCCAAAGTTCAGCGAGCCACCCCGGCCGAGGGCGAGGCCGCCCGTGTCTGAACCTGTTCGACCTGGCTTCATCCAGCGCGGCGGCTGGCTCCTGCTGGCCCTTCCGCTCTGGGTCTTCCTCTATGCCGTGAACCACTCGGCATCGGAGTGGCTCGCCTTCCACCTGCTGGGACTCACGCCCAAGTCGCACCTGGGCGAGGCCGTCGCCTTCCTCTTCTACGACACACCGAAGGTGCTGCTGCTCCTGACGCTGGTGGTGTTCATCGTCACCTTCATCCAGACCTTCGTGAACCCGACCCGCGTGCGGGACGCCCTCTCCAAGCGGCGCCCGGGCCTCGGCAACGCCCTGGCCTCCCTCTTCGGCATCGTCACGCCCTTCTGTTCTTGTTCGGCCGTGCCGCTGTTCATCGGGTTCCTGCGGGCGGGGGTGCCCCTCGGCGTGACCTTCAGCTTCCTGGTCGCCGCACCCATGATCAACGAGGTCGCCCTGGGGATGCTCTTCGCGATGTTCGGCTGGAAGATCGCCGCCCTCTACGCCGGGACAGGCCTGGCCATCGCCTTCACGTCGGGCCTCATCCTCGGGCAGCTGAAGATGGAGCGCTACCTGGAGGGCTGGGTGCAGGACGCACTGAAGGGTCCCGCCCTCGGTGAGCTGGAAGAGGAAACCCCCACCCTGTCCGCCCGCATCGAGCTGGCCGTCCAGGGTGTGAAGGAGATCGTGGGCAAGGTCTGGCCCTACATCCTGGCGGGCATAGCGGTGGGCGCCTTCATCCACGGCTATGTGCCTGAGAGCCTCATGGCGGGCCTGCTCGGCAAGAACCACTGGTACAGCGTGCCCCTGGCGGTGCTCATCGGTGTGCCGCTCTATTCGAATGCCGCGGGCGTCATGCCCATCGTGGAGGCACTGCTGGGCAAGGGCGCCGCCCTGGGCTCCACCCTGGCCTTCATGATGGCGGTCATCGGGCTGTCCCTGCCCGAGACCATCATCCTCAGCAAGGTCATGCGTCCCCGGCTCATCGCCACCTTCGTCTCTGTCGTCGCCCTCGGCATCCTGCTGGTGGGCTACCTCTTCAACGCCATCCTCTAGGAGCCCCCATGCTCATCGAAGTCTTCGGTCCCGGTTGC
>CAIRAS010000531.1 GCA_903876615.1 uncultured Holophagaceae bacterium | reverse complement strand
GGTGCTCTGGGCGCCATCGGAGAGGCACTGGTCCAGGTTGAAGGGTGGCGCCGTGGCGGGGATGATGGCTGCCGTGGCCGTCCCCGTGGCGGAGGCACCCGTGCCGCTGGTGACCTTGCAGCTCAGCGTGACGGTGCCGGTAGCGCCGGGTGTGAAGGCGATGCTGTCCGTGGCGGCCCCCACCATGACGGTGCCGTTGGTCACCGTCCAGGTGTAGGTGCAGCCGGTCTGCGTGGGCACCGAGGCCGCATAGCCTGCCTGGCTTCCCGTGACGCTCGAGGGGGCGGTGATGCTGGTGACAGGGGGCGTCCCGCTGGCGGTGCTGTTCGCAGCGGCGCTCGCGCCGCCGCAGGCGAAGAGCAGGGCGAGGAGGCCGGCTGAGACAGCCAGGATGAGGGCGGACTGGGGGCGGTTCGCGGGAGACGGGGCAGCAGGGCTGGGGAGCATCGATCCTCCTGTCGAGGTGGGGGAAGCCATTTTGCTTCCCTCTCACCATCGGCAGTCGCCGGGCGCGCCTTCGCTTTCCGCTGGGAACAGCCGGTGGCTCCGGATGAACTGCAGGCACCCGTGGCTGAACGGAAGAACCCGGCCCTCAGCCGAAGAGGCCGCTCCCGCTGCCGTCCGTGCTGCTGCTGTCCCCCAGGGAGGCCAGGAGCGGGTCCTGGCTGCCCGAGTGGCCCAACAAGAGGTTTAGCAACTGGCCCGTCATGGCGCCGCTGTTCTTGCCACTCAGGAGCGAGCCCACCAGAGCGCTGTTCGAGCCCAGGGCGGAGGAAGCGCTGTAGGTGCTGGTGCCGCCCTGGAGGCTGCTGACAATGCCCGCCAGACTCTGGGGGTTCTGCTGGAACCAGGTCTTCAGCTGGGCCAGATCCCCGCTGACGTCCTTCTGGGTGGACAGCAGGTCGGTCATGGCCTGGGTGACCGCAGCGGGAGCCTTGGCCAGCTGCTTGGCGGCCGGCGAGAGGGTCAGGTTGTCCCCCAACAGGGTGGCCAGACTGCTGCTGTCCTCGGTACCGGTCCCCATGGCCTGCAGCTGCTGCAGCAGCTGGGTGCCGAGGGTCTGGGGGGTGCTGGAGCTGAGCGAGGTGATGTCCATGAAAACTCCCAGATGACAGGCGGGGTGAACCTTGGCCGTGCTGCGGGCATCCTGATGAGAAGGGACAGGGATGCCGACCGGGCAGTCCTCCGCCCTGGGACCCAAAGGAGCAACCCCTATGCCGGAACCACCCAGCCGCTCTTGCCCGGTGCGCCCCGCGGCCATCCTCCTCGGCGGCCTGCTGCTGCTGGGCGGACTGCAGACGGCCTGCACCCAGGGTCCGACCTTCGCCTACGAGCGAGCCCCGGGGGTGGAGCTCGAGCACCTCCGCCGCATCGCGCTGGATCCCCGGCGGGACCTGGCCTGGATCATCGAGGGGCAGCGGACCGTCCCGGCCCCGGACTACCGGGCGGCGGCCATCCGGGAGCTGCAGGCCAAGGGCTTCCGCCTGGTGGAACCGGAGCAGGCCGACCTCTGGCTGGAGGTCATCGTGGCGGTACCCGAGCGCTCCCGGGAGGGTGGCCCGGGGGGCGGGTCCGGCAAGAAGGGGCATGACAAGCGGAGCGGAGGCCCCGGTGGCGGCAAGGGTGGCGAGGGGCGCGGACCTGAGGGCGCCCGGGCGGCGGGAAACCGACCCGAGCCGGGCTATGGGGCCTCACCCAGCGGAGAAGCGACGGTGATCGTCAAGCTGCTCGCCCGGACCGACCAGCGCACGCTCTGGTCCGGCAGCGGCCTCTTCCCCGCAGCGGACAAGGGGGCGCCAGAGGGACCCCGGGACACCGCCGAGGGACGCATCCGGCAGCTGCTCGCCCCCTGCCCCGGAGGCAGTCCCCGCTGAGGGGCGAGGCTCAGGCTGTGGCGTTGAACAGCCGACCAGTGCCACCCTGCAGCTCGCTCGTCTCCTGGCGACCGGCGCTGGCTTCCTGGCGCTCGTCCTGCTTGGTTTCCTGGATCTCGGCTTTGGGTGCAACCGCAGGCGGTGGCGGCGGCGGCTTCACGACCGGGGCGGAGTAGGCTGGAGCGGTCTGCACGCCCTGGATCGAAGTCATCGCACCCTCCGTGATGCCCGGGGGGACAGCATAGTCCCTCCACAATAGGTCTATCGGAAGATGCCGCCCGGAACTTGAGGGTAAAGGTTTCAACGCCCTAGCGGGCGGGCCGCACGATGGGCAGGGTCATACCTCGAAAAGGTCAGCACAGCCTCGATACAGAGAGCCCGTCCGCCTGCCGTGCCAAGATGGGGGCTCTTTCCAAGCCTGAGCGCCCTTCTCCAAGAGCCCTGCCTGTCCTCCCTCCCGGAGCCCTCCCGGAGCCCTCCCTGAACCGCCTATTCCCTGAACCGCCGCAGCTGCTGCAGGGCTTCTTCGAGGCCGCTGCAGCCCGCTGGCCCGACGCGCTGGCCGTGGATGTCCCACCCGGCCCGGCCCGGCCCGAGCGCCGCACCCTCACCTACGCGGAGCTGGCGCGCGGAAGTGGGGCCCTCGCCCACCGGCTCCGTCCCCGCTTGGGCGAGGACGCCATCGTGGCGATCCACTTGGCGCGCAGCACCGAGTACCTCTACATGGCTCAACTGGGCGCCCTCCAGGCAGGCGGCGCCTACACCTGCATCGAGCCCACCTTCCCTGACGAGCAGGTTCGGGCCATCCTCGCCGATGCCGCGCCCGCAGCCATCCTCACCGATGCGGAGGGGCTGGCCCGCCTCCGGCGCCTGTACACCGGGGCCGGCCCGGTGCTCGACCTGGCGGCAGTCCTGGCCGAACCCTCACCGGAGGAGCCGCTGCTCCCCGCGCCCTGGCAGACGCCGCAGAGCCTCGCCTACCTCATCTACACTTCCGGCACCACCGGCCAGCCCAAGGGCGTGATGATCGAGCACGCGGGCGTGGTCAGCCTTGTGGGTGGGGACCTCCAGGAATTCGGCCTCGGCCCCAGCGACCGAGTGGGTCAGGGCTCCGCCGCCGCTTACGACTCCTCCGTGGAGGAGATCTGGCTCGCCCTGGCCGCAGGCGCCACGGTGGTGGTCATGGACGACAGCACCGCGCGGCTGGGGCCGGACCTCATCCCCTGGCTGCAGCGAGAGCGGCTCACGGTATTCTGCCCCCCGCCCACCCTCCTGAGGGCTACGGGCTGCGAGGATCCGGAGACTGCACTGCCGGACCTGAAGCTCCTCTACGTCGGCGGCGAGGCCCTGCCCCTGGACCTCGCGGACCGCTGGGCCCGGGGCCGCCGCATGGTCAACGGCTACGGGCCCACAGAGTGCACCGTCACGGCCCTGCGAACAGAGGTTGTCTCTGGCCAGCCTGTCACGATCGGCGGACCGATCCCCGGCCTGCGGGCCTGGGTGCTGGACGCAGAGCTGCGGGAGGTACCTGAAGGCGAGCCCGGCGAGCTGTGCCTCGGAGGTCTCGGGCTGGCCCGCGGCTACCGGCACCAGCCCGAGGTCACGGCCCAGAAGTTCCTCGAGCACCCGGAGTTCGGCCGGATCTACCGCACCGGGGATCTGGTCCACTGCGCCCCGGACGGCGCCCACCACTACCACGGCCGCATCGACTCGCAGGTGAAGCTGCGCGGCTACCGCATCGAGCTGGAGGCCATCGAGACACGGCTGGCCGCGCATCCCGGCATCCGCGCTGCGGCCTGCACCGTGCAGGGTGAGGGCGGCCGCCAGACCCTGGTGGCCTTCGTGGTGCCCGTCTCCGCCGCGGACGTCCCCTCGGCCGCCGCCCTCAAGGGCTGGGTGGGACTCGGCCTGCCCGCCTACATGGTGCCCGCGCAGGTGGGCCTGCTGGAGGCCCTGCCCACCACCGTGGGCGGCAAGCTGGACCGCGAGCGCCTGCCCCCGCTCCGGGCCGACGAGGGTCCCACCTCGGCCGAAACGAGAGCACGCACACTGCTGGAGACCGCCGTGACCCGCGCGTTCCGGGAGGCCCTGAATCTCCTCGGGGATCCGCCGCTCCACGCGGACTTCTTCAACGACCTGGGCGGCGACAGTCTGGGCGCGGCCCTGACGGTCTCCCTGCTCCGTGAAGACCCGGGCACCGCCGCCCTGACGGTGCGGGACCTCTACGAGGCACCCACCATCGCCGGTCTGGTGCAGCGGGTTCCCGCCACCGCCGCACCCCTGGCCGAAGCCGCGTGGGGCCCCACCCAACCGCCAGCTCCCATTCCACACCCAGCCCTGGCCCTGGGGCTGCAGACCCTCTGGCTGCTGGGCGCGCTGGTGCTGGGTGCGCCGCTGCTCTACGCGGCTATCTTTCAGACCGTCCCGGCCCTGGCCCACCGCCTCGGAATCCTGCCCCTGGTGTTCCTGGCGCCGCTGGTCTCGGCCCTGGGCCTAGGCCTCTACACCGCGGCTGCCCTGGCCTTCGCCGTGCTGGTGAAGCGCCTGCTCATCGGCCGCTACCGGGCCCTGCGGGCCCCCGTGTGGGGGGGCTTCTACATCCGCAACTGGATGGTGCAGCGCGCGGTGGGCCTGATCCCCTGGCCGCTGCTCTCGGGCACCGAGCTGCAATGCGTCGCGCTCCGGGCTCTGGGGGCTCGCATCGGGCGGCGGGTGCACATCCACCGCGGCGTGAACCTCCTCCAGGGCGGGTGGGATCTCCTGACGCTGGGCGACGACGCCACCCTGGGCCAGGACGCGGCCCTGCGCCTGGTGGACCTGGAGTCCCGACACCTCCTGGTGGGTCCCATCACCCTCGGCGCCGGAGCCACCGTCGAGGTGCGCGCCAGCCTCGACCCCGACACCACCATGGGCGAGGGGGCCTGTCTCTCGGCGCTCTCCTTCCTGCGAATGGGCGACCGGGTTCCCGCCGGGGAGCTCTGGCACGGCACCCCCGCCGCGCCCGCAGGCGCGGCTCCCGGGGCTCCGGCCGTGACCGCCACGCTGACGCCCTTCGGCTACGGCTGGCGGCTCCTGGCCCTGCGTCTGGCCCTGGGCGCGGCCCTGGCCCTGCCTGCGGACCTACTGATCGTCGCCCTGGCCTGGTCCCACGGCTGGCCCCGGGACCGCGCCCTCGACACCTACTCCAGCCTCTCGGTGGCTTCGACCCTGGTGGCCCTGGTGCTGGCGGTCCCCCTGACCCTGGCCGTCCAGGCCCTGCTGGCCCGCGCCCTTGGTCCCGTGCAGCCGGGTGTGGTGAGTCGCTGGAGCCCCGCCTACCTGCGCGTCTGGCTGAAGCCCGGCCTGGTGGACACCGCCGGGGAGTGGCTCAGTGGCACCCTCTTCTGGCCGGTGTGGCTGCGCCTGGCCGGCATGCGCCTCGGGCCCGGGTGCGAGATCAGCACCATCCTCGACGTGGTGCCAGAGCTGGTGGAGATCGGCCCGGAGACCTTCTTCGCCGACGGCATCTACCTGGGCGGCCCCCGGGTCTCCCGGGGCGCGGTGACCCTCGGCCGGGTGCGCCTTGGCGGGAACACCTTCCTGGGCAACCACGCCGTCATCGGCCCAGGCCAGAGCCTGCCGGACGACGTCCTTCTGGGTGTCTGCACCGTGGCCGACCCTGACTGCATCCGTGCGGGCACCTCCTGGTTCGGGCACCCGCCCTTCGAGCTGCCCCGCCGGGAGGTGGTGGCCATGGACCGAAGCCTCACCCACGATCCCTCCACCCTCCGCTACCTCACCCGGCTGTTCTGGGAGCTCCTGCGCTTCAGCCTGCCCGTGGCCCCGGGCCTGGCCTTCTTCGCCTGGGCGACGGCCGTCACGGCGGCCCACGCCAGCCTCGGCCCGGCGGCCTTCTTCGGCTTGGCGCTGCCGCTGCTGTCCCTGGCCAGCGCCCTGCCCTTCGTCCTCGCCGTCCTGGTCCTGAAGTGGCTCCTGTTGGGCCGGGTCCGCCCGGGGCTGCATCCCTTCTGGTCCTGCTGGTGCAGCCGCTGGGACTTCCTCTATGTAGCCTGGAGCATGTACGCCCGGCCCCTCCTGGCCACGCTGGAGGGCACCCTGTGGCTCACCTGGTACTTGCGCGCCATGGGCCTCCGGGTGGGGCACGGCGCGGTGCTGGGACCGGGCTTCGCCCAGGTGGTGGATCCGGACATGATCATCATCGGCGACGGCGCCACGGTGCAGGCCATGTTCCAGGCCCACACCTTCGAGGACCGCGTCCTCAAGATCGACTACGTGGACATCCAGGAGGGCGCCACCCTGGGCTTCGGCACCGTGCCCCTCTACGGCGCGGTGGTAGGGGCCCACGCCTCGGTGGCCCCCCACAGCGTGATCATGAAGCGGGAGCGGCTGCCGGCGGGCGGTGCCTACGAAGGGGCCCCCACACGCCAGCGCCCGGGGGGACCCGACCGCTGAGCCCCCCGGGCGTTCAGCCGGGAAAGGCCCCGGGTTCCTTCTTGCGCCAGTACCGGGCCAGGCCGTAGACGCTCATGAAGGCTGGGTCCGCGATCTCGTACTCCTCGATGGCGCGCGCCGTGAGGCCGTAGCCCGCCAGCAGATCCTGCATGAAGGCCTGGAAGGGCGGCACCATGGCCTCCTCCGTGGCGCCCGCGACCAGGCGCTCCCGCACCCAGCCGCCGATGCGCACCAGGTTGTCCTCCAGGGAGTCGAAGTGGGTCGCCCCATCGCGCTTGATGCCGAAGTGGGTTGCGTAGATGAACCGGGGCTGCACGGCCCGCATGCGCTGGATGGAGTCCGCCCAGGCCTCGAGGTCGATGTCCGGCGGCGGCAGGGGTGGGATGGTGGGGCCGTCGCCGATGCGGATGCCGCCCACGTCGCCGGTGAAGAGGCCGTCGCCCAGCCGGTAGGTGATGTGGTGGTTGGCGTGGCCCGGCGTGTGGAGGGCCTGGAGGGACTCGTTGCCCAGCTGCACGGACTGGCCGTCCGCCAGGGCCACGACCTGGTCGCCGGGAATGGACTCCATGCGGCCCCAGAGGCGGTCCATGTCGTCCTTGTAGATCCGTCGGGCGGAGTCCATGAGCTTGCCCGGCTCCTGCAGGTGGGCAGCCCCTCTCGGGTGGACATAGACCTTGGCCCCGTGCCGCGCCAGGCGCCAGGCGGATCCGGCGTGGTCCAGGTGGATGTGGGTCACGAAGACGTGGCGGATGTCTTCCATGGCGAAGCCCTGGGCGTTCACCGCAGCTTCCAGGTTGCCGTAGAGGGACTCGGGACCAGTCTCCACCAAGGCCGGGCCCTCGGAGGTCTGCACCAGGAAGGCCGCGACCGTGCCCTCAGCCTGGAAGTGCAGATCCAGCGTCGTCACGGGTCCTAGCGCATCGGCCTTGGTCATCGTCGCTCCCGGGGTCTCTGAAGGCCATCCTACTGCCGGAGCGGGCCCTGCGAAACCGCCGTTGAACCGAGCCGACTCAGTCGCGGACCTGGATGACCGTCCAGATGATCCCCCCGCAGGCGCTGAAGGCCACGCCCACGGCCACCACCCCCAGCCAGCCGAAGTGGCTGTAGGCCGAGGCCGAGGCCAGGGAGCCCGCCGCCCCGCCGATGAAATAGCTGGTCATGTAGGCGGCGGTGAGGCGGTTGCGGACCTCGGGCCTGAGCCGGTAGATGGCCGTCTGGTTGCTGATGTGAATCGCCTGCACCGCCAGGTCCAGGAGCAGGACGCCGACCACGAAAGCCGTCAGCGAGTGGCGCCCGAAGGCCAGGGGCAGCCAGGAGAACAGAAGGATCGCCAGGCCGGCACCGGTGACCCGGTCGCCGCGCCCCCGGTCCGCCAGACGGCCAGCGCCGGAGGCGGCCAGGGCCCCCGCGGCGCCCGCCAGCCCGAAGAGCCCGATGGTGCCGGGCGCCATCCGGTAGGGCGGCGCCGCCAGCAGGAAGGCCATGGAGGTCCAGAAGACGCTGAAGTTCGCGAAGGCGCAGGCCCCCAGCAGGGCCCGGATCCGGAGGACCGGCTCTTCGCGAAATAGGGTGGAGATGGAGTGGATGAGGCGGAAGTAGGAGAGGGCCACGGGCTGGTGATGCCGGGGCAGCACCCGGCGCAACACCACGGCCGTGAGGACCATCGCCGCGGCGCCCACCCAGTAGACCGTGCGCCAGCCGCCCAGGGGGGTCAGGGCCCCCGCCACGGTGCGGGCGAAGAGGATGCCCAGGAGCAGGCCACTCATGACGGTGCCCACCACCTTGCCCCGCTCCTCGGGCGCCGCCAGGGTGGCCGCGAAGGGTACCAGGATCTGCGCCACCACCGAGAAGAGGCCCGTGAGGGCCGTGCCCACCAGCACCAAGGGCATGGCCGGGGCCAGGGCGATGGTGAGCAGCCCCGCCGCCGCCAAGAGGGTCATGGCCACAATGAGCCCCCGGCGCTCGAACAGGTCCCCCAGGGGCACGATCAGCAGCAACCCCGTGGCATAGCCCAGCTGGGCCGTGGTGACGATGATCCCGGCCCCGGTCACGGAGAGGTTGAACTCCCGGGCCATGGTGGGCAGCAGGGGCTGGGCGAAGTAGTTGCTGGCCACCGCCAGCCCCGTGGCCGTGGCCATGAATAGCACCAGCGCGGGGGAAAGGGCGTGCGGAGCCGGGAGGGGCTCGGGAGCGGAGGACTTGGCCATGGCCCCAAGGGTCTCACTTTTTTCAGGTTCCGGAGGGATCCCTTTCCCCGCCAAACCAGTCCTGGCGCGGGGTCGGAGGGGGGTGTGCCCCCACCTCGGCCCCTCGAAAGCGGCTGGACCGCGCCCTCAACCGATGCTTTACTTGGCCTCGTGACCGCACGGGTCCAGCGAATTCTCGAAAATTAGTGAACACTTCAGACCCAAAGTCTGAGACATTTGGCAGCGAACAAGGTTCTTCCGTTCCTGCCACAACCCTCTCACAGCGCCCGTTGGCGCTTCTTTCAAGGAGGCCACCTTGGCCGATTCCATTTCCCTCCGCGACCTCGCCGACCAGCTTGCGGCGAAGCTCGAAGTCTCCAAGAGCGCTGCCTACGAAGCCCTGGGCGCCGCTTTCGGCACCATCAATGCCTGTGTCGGCAAGGGCGGCAAGGTTGCCATCTTCCAGTTCGGCAGCTTCTACCAGAAGAGCCGCAAGGCCCGCACCGGCCGCAACCCCCAGACGGGCGCCGCCATCAAGATCGCGGCCAGCAAGAGCGTGGGCTTCAAGCCCTCGAAGGCCGCCGCCAAGGCGAAGGCCAAGCCCGCCGCCAAGAAGGCCGCCAAGAAGTAGCGCCAACCGGCACCGCAATACAAACAGCCCCGGCTCCGGCCGGGGCTGTTTGCGTTCCTAGAAAAGAAAGTTATTCGTGGCTTCGCCTGCAGAAGAAAACCACGCCTTCCCTCGCACCCACGGGGGGCCGGGCCGGCCACCGCCCGCACCAGGGCGCCTGCGGGTGGGTCGCTGCAATTCCAGCGTTCCGACGACACCTCCGATAGGAAGGAGAGGCTGGGGTTCAGCGGGTGCAGACGATCCCGCGTGCGCCAGGCCCAGGAGGAGTTTGTCATGGCCTTTGTGCAGTTTTCCAGTGACCTCCAGCTGGGTCACGCCGTGATCGACGCCCAGCATGCGTCCCTGTTCGAGGCCGTGAACCAGCTGCACGACGACATGCTGGCCGGCAACTCCCGCCAGCAGCTCGGCCACATGCTGGCCTTCCTGCGCAGCTACACCGTGGAGCACTTCGCCACCGAAGAAGCCTTCATGGCCGAGACCGGTTATCCGGGGATGGCGGCGCACAAGGCCCTGCACGATGACCTCGTGCGCCAGGTGCAGGAGCTGGAGGAGAAGCACACTGCCGGGTCCCTGACCCTCTCCATCACGGTCATGGTCTTCCTCCGGGACTGGCTGGCCCAGCACATCTCCGTGGAGGACCGCAAGCTCGCCCAGCACCTCCAGCCGCGCTGAAAAAGCAAACCGCAGATGGCGCAGATGACACAGATGCATGCCACAGGCCTTTGCGCTCATCTGCGCAGATCTGTGCCATCTGCGGTTCCCATCCTGAGCTTGAAG
>CAIRAS010000530.1 GCA_903876615.1 uncultured Holophagaceae bacterium | reverse complement strand
CTCGCGCTTTTCCGACCAATAAAAAGGGGTGCATGGGCACCCCTTTTTATTGGTCGGGGCGAGAGGATTCGAACCTCCGACCTCTCGGTCCCGAACCGAGCGCTCTACCAGGCTGAGCCACGCCCCGACGAAGGTTTGACTGTACTCGAATCCCCGGGTGGGGTCCAGCGCTACTCCGGTTCGAGACCGAGACGAACCCGCTCCTGGTGGCGGGCTTCGAGCAGGAGCAGGGCCCGCCGGAGGGGGTCTGGGTCCTGGTGCAGGGTGGGGGTCGGGACCGGGGGATCGCAGGGCACGATCTGGATGCCCCGGAGGTTCAGGCGCAGGGCGCGTTGGATGCGGTCCCGCATCTGGGGCCAGACGGCGAGGGAGGCCTCACGCAAGGCGGCGATGCGGGTGAGTTCCCAGCAGCCGATGACGAGGACCTCCCGCTCCACCCGCAGCAGGCGCGTGCGGTCGGCCAGGGCCGGGCCCATGACGAAGCGCCAGGCTTGCCGGAGGCGGGCCTCGGCCAGCTGGTTCGGCTTCCGGGCCCCCATGGGGACCAGGCGCGGGGCGGCCCTCACGGCTTCCACCGGGGCGGAGGCAGGGGTGCGCAGGCCCGCTCACCATTCAGGAGGATCGGCGAGGCCAGGGTGGGGATCATGGTGTGGGTGTCGGCGTCGAAGAGGGGCTGCAGCAGGTTGTGCAGCTCGCCGCCCTTGCGGAACAGCACCTCGTCCACGCTGCGGACCGGGCTGGCGGGGATGGCGTTGGCCCCGCACATTTCCAGCACTTCGGCCACGGTGCTGCCCTGGGTGCGGGCCTCGATGAGGGCCACGAGCTCTTCCCGGTCCCGCACCCGGCCGCGGTTCTTGCGCCAGTCCGGGCGGGTATCCAGGTCGAGGCCCAGCCACATGGCCAGCACCTCGAACTGCCGGTCGCTGCCGATGCCGATGGCCACGTCGCCGTCGCTGCAGCGGAAGGACTGGTAGGGCACGATCTGGGGATGGGCGTTGCCCCAGCGCTGCGGGGCTTCGCCGGTCATCAGCGACCCGGCGGCGACATTGACCAACCCCGCCAGGGCCGCCTCCATGAGCGGCACTTCGATGTGGATGGCCTCGCCCGTGCGCTCGCGGTGGAGCAGGGCCGCCTGGATGCCGTTGGCGCAGTACAGGCCGGCCAGCACATCCACCAGGGCCACACCCACCTTCATGGGCCGGCCCTCGGGCTCGCCGGTGATGTCCATCCAGCCGCTCTCGGCCTGGATGATGAAGTCGTAGCCGGCCCGGCGGGAGGCGGTGACGTCCGAGGCGAAACCGCGCACCGAGGCCAGGATCAGCTTGGGAAACTTCGCATGGAGCCGCTTCCAGCCCAGGCCCAGGCGGTCCGCGGAGTCTGAGCGGAAGTTTTCCACCAGAACGTCCGCGTCCTTCAGGAGCCCGAAGAGGGCCTCGCGGCCTTCGTCGGTGTGGAGGTCGATGCTGCGGCTGAGCTTGCCCCGGTTGGCGCAGCGGAAGTAGGCGCTCTCGCCCTCTTCTCCGCCTTCGAAGGGCGGTCCCCAGCCCCGGGTGGGATCGCCGCCCGGGGGCTCCAGCTTCTGTACCTCGGCGCCGAAGTCCGCCAGCAGCTGCGTGGCGAAGGGACCCGCCAGCACGCAGGACAGGTCCACGACCCGGAAGTGGGAAAGGGGTTTGAGCATCGGGTTCTCCGGCTCCAGCCTACTTCATGTCCACCTGGAGCTCGCCCTCCAGGGTGGCCTGGGACTTGAAAGCGTCGGGACCCGTGGTCAGCGCCGCGACCCTGAAGGCCTTCAGGCTGCCGCTGAGCATGAGGTTCGGCCCCAGGGGCCGGTTGAGGCCCGCCTGGACGGCCTCCCGCAGGCCCTGGAACTGCTGGTCCATAAGGAAGTGGGCCTTCTCCACCAGCAGCTTCTGCAGGCCCGAGTGGTTGAGCCAGACACCCATGCGGGTCAGCCAGCTCTGGCTGTCCAGGGTGAAGTCCAGCTCCGCCAGGCGCAGGGAGTTGGTGGCCGGATCAGAGACGGGTCGGCCCGACAGCGTCACCTTGCCCGTGACGCGCCCCTTGACGCCGATCTCCAGCAGGGCCCGGCCCTGCTCCCCCCAGACGCGGGCCGAGGTGATCTCGAAGCGGCCCTTGTCCGTGTCGAAGGTCTTGCCCACCACCTCCGCGATCAACTGCTGGGTGGCGTGGAGGTAGGAGAGCTCGGCGTCGACCCGGAGCCGGAACCCGGGCCTTGGGTTGGCGTTCGGTTCGAGGTCGGGGAGGGGCGTGGCCACCACCACGGGCTTCGCCCCCAGCACCAGCCGAGGCTGGGCCTCGATCTCCGGGGTGATGATCAAGGTCCGGCCCTGCGTGACCAGCGGGGCGACCCGGACGCGTCGGGGCTGAAACAGCAGGTAGAGGTCCTTCCGCAGCTCGATGGGCTGGCTGAACAGGGTCCAGGCCTCCTGGGCCTTCTGGCGGGCGAGGGCGTTCTCGCGGACCAGCTGGGCCAGGGCCTCCGTGCCCGCCGCGAGGTTGTCCTTCATGCCGGCGGTCACCTGGTTCGTGATGTCGAAGCCGAGGAAGGTGATCTCGCAGCTGTTCAGGGGGGTCACCTCGAAGGCCGTCTGGCGCAGGGCCACACCCCAGCCCGGGAGGATCCCGATCTCGGTCTTGAGGTCCAGCAGCACCCGGCGGGGCGGCTCCGGGCTGCGGCCGCAGGACCCCATCACGGTGGTGCGGTTGCCCAGGGTTCGCAGGCCCACATCCATCCCGAAGTTCGCCACCATCCGGAGCGAGATCTGGGCGTCCTTCATCTGGACCTGCAGCGGCTCTCGGATCAGGTTGAAGCGGAAGTAGGCCCGGGGCTTCCCTTTGATCTCCGCCCAGGTCTCGATGTTGGGCGGTGAGAGCGGCACCTGGGCCTCGACCTGCTTCATCAGCGCGGACAGATCCACGCGGATGGGCAGGGCCAGGCTCGAAGTCTCCAGCTCCTCCACCAGCGCCGGCACAGGCGGCGCCTGGGCCGCCAGGGGCAGCGCGAGCAGCAGGAGGAACGAGAGGTGCCGGGGGGAGCTCATGGGCTCCCCCAAGTTATCAGGCCAGGGCCCGTTCGTAGGCCTTGCCCAGGGTGAGGGCGATCTCCTCGGGGCTGTGGCCCAGGAAATCCGAGCGCTGCATGAGGTGCAGCAGCTGGCCGTCCTTCAGGATGGCGGCCTGGGGGCTGGTGGGCAGGGCGCCCTCGAAGTAGTCCCGGGCCTGGGCCGTGGCCTCTTTCTCCATGCCCGCGAAGACCGTGACCAGCTGATCGAAGCGCAGGCCCATGGTGCGCAGGGCCGCCACCACGCCGGGCCGGGCTCCGGCCGCGGCGCAACCACAGACACTGTTCACCAGCAGCAGCGTGGTGCCGGGCTGCTGCAGCGCCTCATCCACCTGAGACGCGCTCATCAACTGGCGGAAGCCAACCTGGGTGAGTTCCTGGCGCATGGGGGCGACCATTTCTTCGGGATAGTTCGACAACGCATCCTCCGTAGGGAGTTTAAAGTTTACCAATCAAGTCAAGATTATGGCCAGCCCCCGGGCCATGCGATCCTAGGGCGTGTTTTTCGGAGCCGTCATGAAGGACTTCTTCAAGAGTTTCTTTGCCAGCCTGCTGGCCCTCATCCTGGTGGGGGGAATGGGGCTGGTGCTGCTGTTCGGCGTGCTGGCCGCGGTCGGTTCCTCGGGCAAGCCCACGGTGCCAGCCAAGGCCCTGCTGGTCTTCGACCTGGATACGAGTCTGACCGATGGCGAGCGGGAGCCGGAGCCCGGGGAGGCCATCAGCGAGGCCATGGGCGGCGGCGGCAGCCACAGCCAGTCCCTGCCGACAGTCATCGAGGCCCTGGACCGGGCCGCAGGTG
>CAIRAS010000529.1 GCA_903876615.1 uncultured Holophagaceae bacterium | reverse complement strand
TGACCAACGGCGAGCCCTACCTCCAGGGGCACTTCCAGGGTCGGCCCCTCGTCCCGGGCGCCCTGCTGCTGGAGATGCTGGCCCAGGCCGGGGGGTTCCTGGAGGCCGAGTCCCTCCACGGCTCCGCCATCTTCCTGGCCGGGGTGCAGGATGCCCGGTTCCGGGCTCCGGCCTTCCCCGGTGACCGTCTGCGGCTGGAAGTGAAGGCCGCCGGCGCCTTTGGCGGGGTCATGAAGCTCAGCGGCACCGTCAGCTGCGAAGGCCGCGAGCTCTGCACCGCCAGCCTCCTGGTCAAGCGCCCATGAGCCGGTCCCGGGTCGTGGTGACGGGCCTGGGCATGGTGTCCAGCCTGGCCCTGGACCGAGAGGCTACCTGGGCCGCCATGCTCAACGGCCAGGATGGCCTGGGCCCCCTGACCCGCCTGCACCTGCCCGCGGAACCCGCCCAGATCGCCGGTCAGGTCGCCCTGGCCGCCGGTCGCCACCAGACCCTCTGCGAGCGCATGGCCCTGCGGGCGTTGGCCGAAGCCCTGGACGGGTACCGGCCCGGCGGGGATCCCGCCCGCATCGGAGTGTTCCAGGGCGCGGGCACCAGCGGCCTGCCCGTGGCCGAGGCCTTCCTGGAGGAACGCCTCGCCGGGCGCCGGGGCCGCGCCGCCGAGACCGCCTCCCAGAGCCCCTGCACCGTGGCCGACACCCTGGGCCTGCACCTGGGCGCCACGGGCCCCCGGGCCACGGTGATGAACGCCTGCTCCTCCAGCCTGCTCGCCCTGGGCATGGCCTGGGAGCGGCTGGCCACCGGCGAGCTGGACCTCGCCCTGGCCGGCGGCGCCGAGGGCCTCTGCCGCACCACCTACGGCGGCTTCTCCTGCCTGAAGGCCGTGGACCCCCGGAAGTGCCGCCCCTTCAGCCGGGACCGGGCCGGCCTGAACCTCGGTGAGGGCGCCGTGCAACTGCTGCTGGAGCCCCTCGAGCGAGCCCAGGCCCGGGGCGCCGTCATCTTTGCCGAAGTCCTGGGCTACGGCGCCAGCATGGACGCCCACCACCCCACGGCCCCCCACCCCGAGGGCGAGGGCGCCGCCCGGGCCATGACCCAGGCCCTGCGCGCCGGGGGGCTGACCCCCGCCGACCTCGACCTGGTCTCCGCCCACGGCACCGCCACCCCGGCCAATGACGGGGCCGAGTGCCTGGCCATCCGCAGGGCCCTGGGGGCCGCCGCGGACCGGGTGTCCGTCACCAGTACCAAGAGCCAGTTCGGCCACACCCTCGGCTCGGCCGGGGCCTTCGGAGCCGCCAGCGCCATCCTCGCCCTCCGGGACCAGGTGGTGAGTCCCACCCTGCGGCTGGAGGATCCGGATCCCCTCTGCGACCTGGACTGCACCCCCCTGGTGGCCAAGCAGCGCGTCGTCCGGGCCGCACTGGTCAATGCGTTCGCGTTTGGGGGCAACAACCTCTCCCTGGCCCTGGGCCGCTGGGAGGGCCGATGAGCTACCCCGGGAGCGACCTCGTCCTCACGGGCCTCGGCCTGGTGCTGCCCTGCGGTGACGGGATCGCCGCGGCCCGCGCCAGCCTCGCCGCCGGCCTGCCCTGCTTCGTGGAGCTGCCCGAGGCCCTCGGCGCGGGTCGGGGCGCCGCCTGCACCGCCTTCCAGCCCGCCGGCATCATCCCCCCCATGCAGCTGCGGCGCCTGGACCGGCCCTCCCGGTTCGCCTGGGTTGCGGCGCACCAGGCCTTCCAGGACGCTGGCCTGGACCCGAAGCCCCTGGGCGAGAGAGTCGCCGTGGCGGTCGGCACCATGACTGGCGGCAGCGAGGCCAGCGAGGCCTTCATGCGGCCCTACCTCCAGCGCGGCCCCGAGGGCGCCTCGCCCCTGGTGTTTCCCAACACCGTGGCCAACGCCGCCAGTGGCCACCTGGCCCTGGCTTTTGGCCTCAAGGGCCCCAGCGCCACCTTCGTGGACCGCGAGAACGCCGCCTTCGCGGCCCTGGACCAGGCGGCCCGCTGGCTCCGCGCCGACCTCGCGGACGCGGTCCTGGTCCTCGGCGTGGACGGCCTCTTCCCCCTGCTGCTGGACGTCTGCCGCGGCACCCGCTTGCTGGCCCGCCAGGGCTTGCCGGAGCTGGGCTCGGGCCGCGGCTTTCTGCCGGGCGAAGGCGCCCAGGCCTTCCTGCTCGAGCGCCGGGCCTCCGCCGAGGCTCGCGGCGCCCGTCCCCGGGCCACCCTGGCCGGACTGGCCTGCCGCTCCTCCCTGGGCCACGCCCGCACCGCCCGCACCGAAGCCCTGGCCGCCGCCGCGACCGCCCTGGGTGAGGCTCCCCTGGACCGGCGCATCGGCGGCGGCAGCGGCCTAGGCGACCTGGATGCCCTGGAGGCGGCCCTCGCCGCCGCGCATCCGCACTGGCCGGCCGCCGTCCACCCCAAGACGCTCTGGGGCGAGTTTACCGGCTCCGGGGGCCAGCTCCTGGCCGCCGCCCTGCTGGAGCCCGCGGCCCGAACCCTGGTCACCGCCCCCGCCAGCGCGGGCGCCCAGTTCGCGGCGCTGCTCGAAGGGGTTAGGCTGGAAGGGTCATGAAAGAGCGCGACCAGATCAGCATCGGCAGCCAGTCCATCCTCTGGGTGGCCGGCCTGGGCGTGGGTCTGGTGACCCTGGCCTTCGTGCTGGGCGTGCAGGTGGGCAAGCAGAGTGCGGCCCTGCGCCGCCCCGTCCTGAAGAGCGTGGACGAGGAGATGAAGGAGCTGCCGGAGCCCCTGGTGGACCAGCTCAAGATCTTTGAGGGAGACGGTCCCGACAAGCTGGTGCCCGC
>CAIRAS010000528.1 GCA_903876615.1 uncultured Holophagaceae bacterium | reverse complement strand
GCTCCAGGCCGAGAACGCCAAGGACCAGGGCCAGAAGCTGGACCCGCGCAGCATCCAGCTCATGGCCCAGGCCCACCAGCAGCAGCAGGTCATCCAGCAGCTCACCCAGAACCTCACGGCCCTGCAGCAGAAGCTCATGTCCAAGGAGATGGACAACCAGGCCAAGGTAGCGGTTGCCCTGCTCAATGCCAAGGCCTCCATCATCGCCGCGCGCGAGCGGGCCGAGGCCCAGCACCAAGACAACGTCATGACTGCCTACTTCGAGCAGGCCATCACCCACATCGACAGGCAATACGACCTTCTGGAGAACTCCCAGCAGGCCGCCTTGAACCCGCCTCTCACGCCCCAAGGGCCCGCTGGCAGTGGTGCCGGCGCTCCCGCCCAGGCCCAACCCGCTGGCGTAGCAGCCAGCACCTCTTCTGGCGTAACCGCCGGTAATGGAGCACCGCAATGAGCAACGAGATGTTTGAAGACATCGACGGCAACCTGAATCTGGCAGATAACGCCGGCACGCAGGAGACCACCGAGACAGCCGAAGGAACTGCCGCCGAGACCACCGCCGAAACCCACGAGGAGGGCACGGAGACCACGGGCGCCGAGACCGGCGCTGATGGCACCGAGCTGACCCCGGAGGAGAAGGCCGCGGTTGAGGAGCACCGAAAGAAAACCCGGAACGAGCGTTACCGTGAGAAGGCCAGTCGGCTTGAAGCCGAGAACCAGGCCCTGCGCGATGCGCTGGCCCGTGGGAACCCCCAGCAGCAGCCCGAAGTGAAGCCCGAAGCCCCTCAGTCCGGAAAGCCTGACCCGAACGACCCGAAGTGGAAGAACCACGAGGAGTTCCAACAGGCCCAGCTGGACTATGAGGTGGAACGGCGCATCGCCGAGCGCGAGCAGCGATCCAGAGTCCAGGCCCAGCAGGAAACCTGGAAGCAGCGCGAAGAGGCGGTCATCGCCAAGCACCAGGATTACCCGGAAGCCTTCCAGGACTTCATGAGTGCGCGGCCCTCCGAACCCCTCAAGCAGGCCCTCCTCCGGCATCCGGCGGGGCCTTCCATCGTGCACTTCCTGGGCAACAACCTGCAGGAACTTCGGCGCATCAGTGCGTTGGATCCCGTGGACCAGGTCCTTGCGGTCGGAGAACTGGGTGGTCAATTCAAGGCCCCTCCCAAGAAAGAACCGAAGCAATCCCAAGCCCCGGCCCCCATCAAGCCACTCGGAGGCGCATCCAAGCCCGTCATCAAGACGGAAAGCACGGACGCCTACGAGCAGTACTGAGGGCCCCCTCCCAAGGTGAGCCAAAATGGCAACGCTCAATAATTTCAACAATATTGCCGACATCACGCCCGTCTGCATGGACGTGCTGGAGAACATGCTCGTGTTCACCAAGCACGTCAACCGCGGGTATGATGACCGCTTCCGCCAGGGTGGCGGCAAGATCGGCGACACCGCCAACATCCGCATCCCCGGGTACTACTCCCTGCGCCGCGGCCCGGTGGCGAACCCCCAGGCCTACAACGACACCTTCATCCCCATCACCGTGGCCCAGGCCGG
>CAIRAS010000527.1 GCA_903876615.1 uncultured Holophagaceae bacterium | reverse complement strand
TGGAGGCCTTCCTTGAAAAGGGCGCCCTCCTGGCTACTCTGCTGGACCGCAGGCTCGAAGTCACCGTAGGCTGATCTCCTGATGACCCTCGACGACCTCATCAATGACTGGAACGGCCCGCCTTCGAACGATGGCCGGGTGCCCCTGCTCAACGACGAGACTCTGCGGGACGGCCTCCAGAGCCCCTCCGTGCGGGACCCGGACATCGCCGCCAAGCGCGACCTGACTCACCGCCTGGCCCGCCTGGGCGTGGACGCCCTGAACCTGGGCATCCCCGGCGCCGGTCCCAAGGCCCTGTCCGCGGTGAAGGCCCTCATGGTCGAGATCCGGGACCATCGCCTGCCCATCAGTCCCAACGTGGCCGTACGCACCCTGGAGGCGGATCTTCGGCAGGTGGCCGAGGTCCAGCAGCGGGTTGGCATTCCCCTGGAGGCCGGTGCCTTCCTGGGCTCCAGCCCCATCCGCATGGACGTGGAAGGCTGGGACTTGGCCTACCTGGTCGATCATGCCCGCCAGGCCGTGGCCTTCTGCCGAAGCCAGCAGGTGCCGGTCATGATGGTGACCGAAGACAGCACCCGCGCCCGGCCCGAGGTCCTGAAGGCCCTCTACACCGCCGCCCTGGAGGAGGGGGCCCAGGCCATCTGCCTCTCGGATACCTGCGGCCACGCAACCCCGGACGGCGTGCGCCGCCTGCTGCGGTTTATCAAAGACGAGGTGGTAAAGGACCACCCCGTGCGCATCGACTGGCACGGCCACAACGACCGGGGCCTGGGCATGGCCAACGCCCTGGCGGCCTTCGAAGCCGGCGCGGACCGCCTCCACGGCAGCATCCTGGGTATTGGCGAGCGCTGCGGGAACGTGGCCCTGGACCAGCTCATGATCAACCTGCACCTCATGGGCCATCCCAAGGGCGACCTGTCCGGCCTGCCCGCCCTGGCGGAGCGCGTCGCTGAGCTCTGTGAGGTCGAGATCCCCGCGAACTACCCGGTGCTGGGCCGCGACGCCTTCCGCACGGGCACGGGGGTCCACGCCGCCGCCATCGTCAAGGCCCTCCACCGGGGGGATGTGGAGCTGGCCGACGCCGTCTACTCCGGCGTTCCCGCCGCCCTGGTGGGCCGCCGCCAGGAGATCGAGATCGGCCCCATGGCCGGCCACAGCAACGTCATCTACTGGCTGGAGATGAACGGCTACGATTCCAACGGCGAGCGGGTGGAGCGCATCCTGCGGGCCGCCAAGAACAGCACCCGGATCCTGACCGAAGCTGAGATCAGGGCCGCGCTCTGAAGACAAAAAAGCAAAGACTTAACCACAAAGAACACAAAGGGCACAAAGAAAGAATCTCCTTTTCAGCCCTTTTGCCTTTTTTGTGTTCTTTGTGTTCTTTGTGGTTAATCCATCTTTTCAAGAAAAACCTGACCACCAAGGGAGCCAAGGCATTCCCTTTGCTTTGTGGTGATTAGTTCAGTTAATCACTTGCGGATGGATGAGAGTCCATGGACATCCCCAGCGCTGAGCCGCCGGATGCCTTCGGCCCAGGCCACCTTGAGCCGTCCGTCGGGCTCCCAGCCCAGGCAGGTGCCCTGCCCCTCCTCCCAGCAGAGGGGCGTGCCCGTTTCGGGCCATCTGAAGAGGGGTTGAAGATCCTCGTCTAAATTTTTCCAGGCATTCGTGATACCCAGCGCCAATCCCACGGTCGAAGGAATGGCTAGCCCCAGCTCCTGCAGGCAGGCGGGCGCGATGGGGCGCTCCGGGAGGTCGGGCGCGGAGGTCAGGTTCACCCCCAGCCCCAGGATCAGGCGGCTGCCGACCTGCTCGCCCAGGATGCCACCCACCTTCACCAGCTGGCCGTCCTTCCAGGCCACCAGGTCGTTGGGCCACTTGAGGCCGAGCATCTGTCCCAGAGGATCCAGGACGCGGGCGACGGCGCTCATGGCCCGCTGGAGCACCAACCCCGGAGCCTGGCCCAGGTGAGGCGGCAGCGCCGCGGACATCCAGAGGCCGGCACCGATCGGGCTCTCCCAGGCGTTGCCCTGCCGCCCTCGTCCCTCGGTCTGGCCGTCCGCCAGGACCGTGCAGAAGCCGAGCTGGGGATTCCGGCGCAGGAAGGCCTGGGTGGAATCGACCACGGCGAGGTGGATCAGCGGCTCCATCCCTTACTTCCGCCCGCCCTGGTTGCGGAACCAGAGGATGCGCAGCCCATCCAGGGTGAGGTCCGGGGCGATGTGGTTGATCAGGGCGCAGTGGGGGGCGATCACCCGGGCCAGCCCGCCGGTGGCGGCCACCTTGGACCCCGGGCACTCCTCGAGAAGGCGCCGCAGGATGCCCTCCACCATGCCCACGTAGCCGTAGAAGATGCCGGACTGCATGGCCTGGATGGTGTTCCGCCCCACGAGTCGCTCGGGCTCGGCGATCTCCACCCGGGGCAGCCGGCTGGCCCGCTGGAAGAGGGCCTCGGCGCTGATCTTCAGGCCAGGGCTGATGAGGCCCCCCAGGTATTCCTTCTTGGCGTTGACCACGTCGTAGCTGGTGGCAGTGCCGAAGTCCACGATGATCAGGGGCGCCCCGAACTTCTCGATGCCGGCCACGGCGTTCACCAGGCGGTCCGCGCCCAGCTCCGAGGGGTTGTCGATGAGCACCTTCACCCCGGTCTTCACGCCGGGCTCCACGTAGAAGGCGTCCACGCCGAAGTAGTTCCGCGCCCAGCTCATGAGCACGGGATGCAGGGGCGGCACCACGCAGGAGATGGCCACGTGCTTGATCTGCTTGGCTTCGATGCCCTGGTGGCGCATGAGGGCCAGGGCCGAGAGGCCGTACTCGTCCACGGTCCGCTCCCGGCTCGTGGCCAGGCGCCAGGAGCACACCAGGGGCGCCTCCGGGCCCTGAGCGAGATCGAAGATCCCCAGGACCACGTTGGTGTTGCCCACATCGACAGCCAGCAGAAGACTCATGAACGCCCCTGGAAATACTCGGAACCTCTAGGATCGCCGGGGGTGGTCTGCGCCGCCACCCCCCTTGTGATCTCCCGCCCCGGCGCATCCGGTAGCCTGGACCTTCCGCCTGGAGATCTCCGATGCCGCGCACCATGATCGAGCCCTTCCGCATCAAGTCCATCGAGCCCATCCGCATGACCACACCCCAGGAGCGCCTGGGCATGCTGGAGGCCGCGAAGCTCAACGTCTTCAAGCTGCGGGCCGAGGATGTGCTGCTGGACTGGCTCACGGACTCGGGCACCGGCGCCATGAGCTCCGCGCAGTGGGCGGCGATCATGCTCGGCGATGAGAGCTACGCGGGCGCCAAGAGCTTCTTCCGCCTGGAGGCCGTCCTCCAGGACCTCACCGGCATGGCCCACTTCATCCCCACCCACCAGGGGCGGGCCGCGGAGAAGGTGCTGTTCAGCGCCGTCTGCAAGCGGGGCGAGCTGGTGCCCAACAACAGCCACTTCGACACCACCCGGGCCAACCTGGAGTTCAACGGGGTCGAGGCTGTGGACCTGGTGATCGAGGAAGGGCTCCACCCCAGCCTGATCCATCCCTTCAAGGGCAACATCGACCTGGCGCGGGTGGAGGCGACGCTGAAGGCGGAGGGCCACCGCATCCCCTTCGGCATGATCACCGTGACCAACAACACCGGGGGCGGTCAGCCGGTCTCCATGGCCAACCTGCGCGCCTACTCGGCGCTGCTGAAGCGCTATGGCAAGCCGCTGATCATGGACGTCTGCCGCTTCGCCGAGAACGCCATGTTCATCAAGCTCCGCGAGGACGGGTACCAGGACACGCCGGTCCGGGCCATCTGCCAGGAGATGTTCAGCTACGCCGACGGCGCCACCATGAGCGCCAAGAAGGATGCCCTGGTCAACATGGGCGGGTTCATCATGCTGCGCCACGACGACTGGCTGGACCCCGTGCGGAACATGCTGATCCTCACCGAGGGCTTCCCCACCTACGGCGGCCTCGCCGGGCGGGACCTGGAGGCCATGGCCGTAGGCCTGGAGGAGGGCATGGACGAGTCCTACCTGCGCTACCGGCTGCGCACGGCGGAGTACCTGGGCGAGAAGCTGGAAGCCGCGGGTGTCGGCTTCGTGAAACCCACCGGGGGACATGCGGTCTACATCGACGCCCGCACGGTGCTGCCGGACATGCCCGTGGCGCACTACCCCGCCTGGGCCCTCTGCAACGCGCTCTACTTGGAGGGCGGCATCCGCGGCGTGGAGATCGGCTCGGTCATGTTCGGCAAGCACCAGGAGGACGGCAGCGAGACTTACCACAGCATGGAGCTGGTCCGCCTGGCCTTCCCCCGCCGCATGTACACCCAGAGCCACTTCGACTTCGCAGGTGAGGTCATCGCCGAGGTGAAGGCCAAGGCCAAGGAGATCCGCGGCGTGAAGATCGTCAAACAGAGCCCGTATCTGCGCCACTTCACCGCAGAATTGGCCTGGGTCTGATTGTTCTGGGAGTCCCAAAGACTGGACTTATCCACAGATTGCACAGATTACACAGATAGAGAAAAAGCCTTAGCCGGGGATGGACGGGGAAAGCGGGGATAGGGCACTGCCGCAGCCAGCATGGGCTCCAGCCCGGCGGGCCCATGCGGGGGGTGGGTCGGCGCCGGTCTGTGTGCCCTGTGGTTCCGCTTTATCCCTCAAATCCCCAAATCGGTGGCGAAGCTTTTTCCTGCGACCCCGCCCTTCCCCACCCCCTCCGCTCCTCGGCCGTCCTCAGCGTTCCTGTTCGCCTGTGCAGTTATCACCGTCCATCCCATTTATCCCCGTCATGCTTTTTCTTTGGTTGATGTGGACGCACTAGGAATGGGCTGACGCCGATCTGTGGTTCCGCTTTTGATCTTGAATGGCTGGGGGTAGGCTGGGAGATCGCAACCCGGAGCCGTCGTGATCAAGGGTTATGCCGGTCGCATCCTCGACGTGGACCTGGGCAACCGGTCCTTCAGCTTCCGTCCGCTGGACGAGGAGACCGCCCGACTCTACCTGGGCGGCAAGGGCTACGGCACCCGCCTGCTCTACGACCTGACCCCGCCGGGCATCGACCCGCTGGGTCCTGCGAATCCGCTGATCTTCGCAACGGGTCCCCTGAATGGCTCCCTGGCGCCCCAGTCCAACCGCTTTGCCGTGGTCTGCAAGAGCCCCCTCACCGGCGGTATCGGCAGCGCCGCCTGCGGGGGCTCCTTCGCCTTTGGCCTCAAGAAGGCGGGCATCGACATCCTGATCGTGCGGAACCAGTCGGCCACCCCGGTGCGCCTGGAGGTCGACGGCGACCGGGACAGCGTCATCTTCCTCGACGCCGGCGAGCTCTGGGGCCTGGGCGCCCGCGCCACCCAGGCGGCCCTCGGCAAGGGGCGGAACCACGCGGTCATTGGCCCTGCCGGGGAGAACCTGGTGCTCTACGCCGGCATCGTCTCGGACGAGCGCATCGCCGGGCGCACGGGCGTGGGCGCCGTGATGGGGTCCAAGCGCCTGAAGGCCGTCTCCGTCACCGGCACGCGCAAGCTGGAGCTGGAAAACCAGGAGAAGTTCAACAACTACACCAAGTGGCTCCGAAAGCTCTTCCGGTCTCACCCGGTGCTGGGGGAGAAGCTCCGGCGCTACGGCACCATGGGCATCGTCAACACCACCAATGCCCGCAACATCATCCCGACCCGCAACTTCAAGCTCGGGCACCACCCGGACGCCATGGCGGTATCGGGCGAATACCTGGAGGACCACGGCCTCGTCGGGGTCAAGTCCAGCTGCATCCACTGCCCCGTGGCCTGCGGGCGGGAAGTGACGGTGGAAGGGGTGGGCCGGGTCAAGGGCCCCGAATACGAGACGGCGGCGCTGCTGGGACCGAACCTCGAGATCACGGACCTGCGCTGGGTCAACGAGTGGAACGAGCTGGCGGACGACCTGGGCATGGACAGCATCAGCCTCGGCGTGACGCTGGGCTTCGCCATGGAGCTGCAGGAAAAGGGCCTGCTCCAGTCCGGTCTGGCCTTCGGGGATGCCACCGGCGTCAGCGCCATGATCCAGGACATCGCCCACCGGCGGGGCCTGGGCAACGACCTGGCGGACGGTGTGAAACGGATGAGCGTGCGGCACGGCGGCCAGGCCTATGCCATGCACGTGAAGGGCCTGGAGCTCTCGGCCTACGACCCCCGGGGCT
>CAIRAS010000526.1 GCA_903876615.1 uncultured Holophagaceae bacterium | reverse complement strand
GGGAGTCGGAGGCGTGGTTGACCAGGAAGGTCTGCACGTCCTTGACCTGCTCGGGTTTCAGCACGGAGTCGAGCTTCTCGGCGCCCTTCTTGTGCTTGCCGGCTGCGAAGTAGGCCTTCCACTGGGCCTGGGTCTTCGAGAGCGGGGTGATCTCCTTGGCAGGGGTGCCGGGCGCGTGGCAGGCCTTGCAGGTCTTCTTGAAGAAGAACTTGCCCTTGGTGTCGCTGCCGCCCTCTGCGGCCAGGGGGGCCGCGAGCACGGCGAGGAGGGTGAGGAGCCTGAGGGTGTTCCGCATGGAGCACGTCCTTTCTGGGGGTGGGTTGAGGTAGAGGAAGACCGCGGCGCTGCGCGAGCAGTCAGCGGTGGAGAAGGTCCGTTTTGGTGCAATGTGCGGACGTGATTTCGGGTCCGCTGAATAGAGGATGAAAGGGTAATGATCGAGGTCAAGTTGGTCGTGACTAAGGTCACATTTAATTAAATAACCACACAGGAATTGTTATTCAACTCCCCTGTTTGTCGTGTTTCTTTTTTCATTAATCCCAAATTTGCCTACATTGTTGCGCCCGCATCCAGAGCCATTCGCGCGGGGATAAGCCGCTGGACCCCGTTGGCGACACCGGGATTCAGCCGTGCGAAGGGTGGCTCTCCTAGGTCCGGAACTGCCCCAGGGTCTTGGCGAGGTCTTCGGCCACATGGGCCAGGTCGCTGGAGGTCCGGGCCACCTCCTGGACGGTGCTCGCCAGCTGCGCGGTGGCGGTGGCGTTCTGGGTGGCCTGCTGGGCGCCTTCCTCGACGCCGCTGGCGACCTCGTCGCTGGTGTGGGGCCTGCTCGTCGGTGGCGCTGCCGATCTCCAGGATGAGCGCGGAGAGACCGCTCACGCTCTCCTGGATGGAGCTCAGGGCCTGCACGGTTTCGCTGACAGTCTTCTGGCCCCCTGCCACGGCGGTATTGGCTTCTTGGATGATCCCGGCGATCTCTCGGGCCGCCTGGGTGGACCGCTCGGACAGTTTTCGGACCTCGTCTGCCACCACCGCGAAGCCCTTGCCGTGCTCCCCGGCCTTGGCGGCCTCGATGGCTGCGTTGAGGCTCAGCAGGTTGGTCTGCCGGGCGATCTCCTGGATGACCTGGACAGCCTTGACGATCCGATCGGAGGTGCCCCGGATGGTGGTCATGGCTTCCAGCGTGTGGCTGCCCGCTTGGTGCCCCTCGGCCGCAGCCTGCACGGCGGTGTTGGCCTGCTGGCCCGCCTGGTGGACGTTGGAGGCCACCTGCTGGATGGAGGCGGAGAACTGCGTGACGGCGGCCGCAAGGCGCTCGGTGCTCTGGCGCTGCTGTTCCGCGTTCCGGGCAATCTGGTTGGTGGTGGCAGACATCTGCTCGGCTCCGGCGGACAGCTCCATGGAGCCGCTGGCGGTGCGTGCCGAGGCGTCGGAGAGCCCCTGCCAGATGATCCTGAGTTGCGCGAGGAACTCATTGAAGGCCTTGGCCACGCGGCCCAGCTCGTCATCGCTGTGGATGGGCAGGTCCGCGCGGAGATCGCCCTTGACCAGACCCTGCTCGATGGCCCGACACATCTCCTCGGCGGGCCGGGCCACGCTCCGAGCGATGACGATCGACAGCCAGACACCGATGACCAGGGCACTCGCGCCCAGGGCCAACAACAGCCAGTCCGCGCGCTCCGAGGCCTTGATCGCCGCGAGACTCTGGGTCTTGGTGGTCTGTTCCTTCAGGGCCGAGAGCTTCTCGAGGCCGGCCTCCCAGGCGTTGATGGCCTTGCGTCCCTCTCCGAAGATGAGGCGGACCGCCTCATCCTTCCGGCCCTGGTCCACCAGGCTCACGAACTCGTCGTGGATCCGGTTGGCCGCTTCACGGTCTGGCCGGAGCGTTTTCAGGATGGCGAGGGTCTCGAGGTCTTCCGGGCTGGTGAGGGCGGCGACCTGCTTTTCCGCATCGTCATAGGTGGCTTTGGCCTTGGCGAGCTTGGCCTTCTGGGTCGTGCGGGCCGCGTCCGAGGACTCCAGGGCGTAGGCGCGGATGAAGCGCCCGGTCAGGAGCATCTGCCGGTCCATGAGCGCCCCCAGGACCAGGCACCGCTGCTCCTTCTCCACCAGCTGCCTGAGCGTTGCCTGGGCCCGGTTGGCCTGGAGGTGGGCCAGCAGGACCGCGAAGAGCAGGAGCGCGAGCAGGGTGCCGAAGCCCAGTCCCAGTCGCCGCGCGATGTTCAGTTTCGCCAGCATGATGCCACCTCAGAGCCGGGGTTCAGCTCACCCTCTGGATCGGAAGGAGATCTTCACGTCATTAAAGGGGTGGCCGGGTTCGTGATCTCAATCACGCTCAGTTAAATGCTTAATGAGGAATCCACTTGCCAGGCCTTGGCATGGAAGGAACCGACGTCGAGCTGAGGCGCGGGATCTGCTGATATGTTTTTGACTCAGGGAGCGACCTCATGAGTGACACCAGACCCCTACCCACCCGGGAGCAGGACGCGGCGGTGGCGCCCATGATCGACCACGACCTGCAGCGCCAGGTCTTCGTCTGCACCGCCAAGAGCTGTGCGGCCAACGGCTCCGAGGCGGTGCTGGAGGCCTTCCGGAACCAGCTGATCGAAGAGAAGCTGCTGTTCTTCAAGGGCAACCAGGCAGGCCCGGTGCACTGCGGCCACTGCGGATCCGTGGGCTTCTGCGCCATTGGCCCGGCGGTCCTGGTCTATCCCGACGGGGTCTGGTACGCCCATGTCACCCCCGGGGATGTGCCGGAGATCATCGAGAGCCACCTGAAGGGCGGCGTGCCCGTCGAGCGCCTGGTGCGCAAGCGGCTGGGCTAGTCGCCGGCCTCGAAGGCCCGGCGGTCCTCGGGCGTGTCCACATCGGTCCATTCGGGCCCGGCCTGGGGCAGGGCCAGGTGGGGCAGGGCAGTGGCCAGGCGCCAGAGGGAGGCCTCCCCGGAGGCCGCCAGGCGGGGGCGCAGGCTGGCGGGAAGCCAGCCTCCCAGGGGCTGCAGATGGCCTTCGTGGAGGCCGACGACCCAGTGGTCGGCGGCGGGGTCCGCGGCCGCGCAGAGGCCAGCCCAGGCCCTCAGGCGCTCGGGCGTCCAGCGCACCTGATCGCAGGCCACGACCCACCACCGGTCCACCTCGGGAGCCGCCGCGGTCGCCCAGAGACGCAGGGCCGCTGCGGGCCCCTTGCGGGGATCATCCAGGCGCGGCAGCTCGGGTTGGTCTGGCAGGGGCTCGCCCAGCACCTGGACAGGTCCCTCCGGAAAGACGGTGGCGAAGACCCGCACCAGGTAGCCGCCCCAGCTGCCGCCCGCCGGGTGCTCCAGCGCGTGCTTCCGGGCGCCCATGCGCCGCCCGGCGCCACCGCTCAGCAGCAGCAGGCCCGCCTTCACCCGCCGACCTGCCACATGCCCAGGGGAAGCTCCGGCGCCTCGCCGTGGCGCATGGGGTGGCAGTCCCGCTTCTCCGAGAGGGACTGGCGGATGAGCTCGACGAGCTCATCGTGGGTCGCCCGGGCCCGCAGGGGCTTCAGCAGGCTCACGGGGGAAGTGCCGAACAGGCAGGCGTTGAGGTCGCCCTGGCTGGTGAGGCGCACCCGGTTGCAGTGGTTGCAGAAGTCCGCGCTGAGGGTGGAGATCACGCCCACCTTCCCCTGGCTGCCGGGGATGCGGAAGAGCCGCGCGGGACCTTCCTCGAGGCCCACGCTGGGTTCCTCCTCCAGGGTGGTCCCCAGGCCGTCCTGGATGACGCGGAGGATCTCGGCTGCGGGCATGAAGTGTTCGGGGCCCCAGCCATTGCCCTGGTAGGGCATGAACTCGATGAACCGCACCTGCAGGCCGTCCCGCTGGGCCAGCCGCGCCAGGGGCAGGATCTGGCTGTCGTTCCAGCCACGCAGCACCACGGCGTTCAGCTTGGTCTTCAGGCCCACCGCCCGGGCGGCCTCGAGTCCCGCCAGAACCCGGGTGAGCCCGTCCTTGGTGGTGAGGCGCTCAAAGGTCGCGCGGTCCGCGGCGTCGAGGCTGACGTTGACGCCCAGCAGGCCGGCGTCGCGGAGGCTGCGCGCCCGCCGGGCCAGGTGGATGCCATTGGTGGTGAGGTGTACCCGGCCCTCCACTTCGGGGCTGATGCCGGCGACGATGGTCTCCAGGTCCCGGCGCAGGAGGGGCTCGCCACCGGTGAGGCGGACATTGCGGACACCCAGGCTGGTGAACACCTTCACGAGCTGGACCACCTCGTTGCGGCTCATGGCCGGAGCGGCTGCCCGCTCACAGGTGCCGGTCCTCGGCTTGCAGTAGACGCAGGCCAGGTTGCACTGGTCGGTGACGGAGACACGGAGGTAGGTGATGCCACGTCCCAGACCGTCCTTGAGTTCGTCCTTCACGCGGAGCATGCGGGGGAGTTGGGTCTGGGGAGGCTGGAGATAGAGGGCGGACACGGGGGCTCCAAGCCTCTTCAGAATGCAGCGTAAACGAACCGTTGGCAGGGGTTCGTGCCGACGGTCACAGCGGCCCGGGGCTCCGTGAGAGGATGGAGCCATGCTCGTGGATGCGCACTGCCACCTCACCGGAACCTACCTGGAAGCCGACCAGGTGGAGGCGACCCTGGCCCGAGCGCGGGCGCAAGATGTGACCGGGTTCATTGCCGTGGGCACGGATCTGGAGGACTCGCGGACGGTGCTGGCCCTGGCGGTTCGCACACCCGGTGTTCAGGCCAGCCTGGGGGTGCATCCCCACGAAGCCAAGTCCTGGTCGCCGGAAGTGGCCACCGGCCTGGAGGCCCTGCTGCGCCATCCCGCCGTGCGCTTTGTGGGCGAGACGGGCCTGGACTGGCACTACGACCTGAGCCCCCGCGACGTCCAGGAAGCGGCGTTTCGGGCCCAGATCCGCCTGGCGAAGGCCTGCGGCAAGCCCCTGATGATCCACACCCGGTCCGCGCCCGAAGCGACGCTCCAGGTGCTTGAGGAGGAGGGCGCTGACGCCGTGCGGGGCATCATCCACTGCTTCAGCGAGGACCGCGCCTTTGCTGGCCGGGCCCTGGACCTGGGCTTCTATCTGAGCTTCTCGGGCATCACCACCTTCAAGAACGCCCTGGCGGTCCGTGACGTCGCGGCCTGGGCCCCGGCGGATCGCATCCTGGTGGAGACCGACGCGCCTTTCCTGGCCCCGGTGCCCTACCGGGGCAAGGCGAACGAACCGGGCTTCGTGCGCTACACCGCCGAGGTCGTGGCGGGGCTGCGGGGGATTCCGCCCGCCAAGCTCGCAGAATTGACGACCCAGAACCTGGAGGCCCTGTGCGGCTGGGCACCCTCCTCCTGACGGGCGCGGCGCTGCTCGCGTCCAGCCTCGCGGCCCAGGGCCGGAAGCCGCTCGCCTGGGAGCGGATCGCGCCCCTGGACTGGCAGGTCGGGGCCCGACCCCCGTCCGAGTCGGCCCCGGGGCCGCTGACACCCTCCACAGGGGCTGTGGTGGTCGCGCTGACGGGTGATGGCACCCTCCGAATCCGGGATGCCCAGGGCGTGGTCCGGCTGCAGGCGGGGCTGCCGGGGCGGCCCCTCCACGCCTGGCGAGACGGCGGCCTGCCGCTGCCCACGGCATCCGGCGTGTGGCACTTCCCCGACAACGCACCCCTGAAACAGGGGCTGGGTGGGCTGCACTGGGCGGCGGCAGACTTCCGGCCTTTCCTGGCGGGGCTGCTCTGGATACTCGAGGACGGCGAGGCCTTCCTCACGGTGGTCCACCCCGGCACGGCCCGGGTGGTCCACCTGCCGCTGCCCCCGGGGCGGGACCTGCAGATCCGCTTCTTGCCGGAGCGCCTTGAGGTGCTGGCGGGGGATGTGGAGAAGGGCGCCCCCCGGCAGTGGTCCCTGCCCTGGATCGGCCTCCTGCCGCGCCTGGCGGCCCTCGGGCCGCACCCGAATCCCGTCAAGCCCGGCACCGCCCTCGCGCCCTTTCCGAAGGACTGAGCCCGCTCACCTCGAAGATTGGCACGCCCCTGGCTGCCTGGAGTGGGGAACCGACCGGCATGGACTCGGCACCCAACCTTGTGGAGGGCTTATGAGCATCACCTGCACCCCGACCCGGATCGCCCTGCTGCTGCTGCCCGCGGCCATCGTGATGGCGGCGCCGCAGGCGCCTGCACCCTCTGAAGACGAGACGTATCAAGGCGAGGCTCCCGAGCGGTATGCCATGGTGCGTGCCCTGGAGGGCGAGGTCCTCGTCCGCAAGGGAGAGCTGGACGAAGCCCTCACCCGCGGCACCCCCATCGGAGAAGGCGATGTCGTGGAAAGCCGCGGTCGTGGCGTTCTGCAACTCGGAGATGGCACCCGCGTGGCTTTCGGTGGCGCCACCCGCTTCACCGTGGCGGCGCTCTTCACGGATAAGAAGGGCGAAAAGCAGGTGCTGCTCCGCCTGGACTATGGGCGAGTGAGGGTGCTCCTGGGCGGCAAGTCCGATGCCCGGCTGCGCGTGGACACGCCTTCGGGCAGCGCCACCTGCTTCGACAAGGGGTCCTTCAGCCTGGAAGCCGAGCGCGACCGCACCGTGCGGCTGAAGGTACACACCGGCCGCGTGACCTTCGCCAACGAGCGGAACGAGACCCTCGTCCCCGCGGGGGATCGCCTCACGGTGTTCAGCCCCCAGGATGGCCTGGACCGTGTGCGGGGCTTCAACACCTATGACGGGGACGAGTTCGACCGCTGGTGTGAGCGCGCCATGGCCCTCCGCCAGGGCGAGAGCTCGCAGCGGGTGCCTTCAGAGCTCCGCTACTACGCCGATGACCTCGACCAGAGCGGCCACTGGATCAACAGCCCCGAGTTCGGCTGGGTCTGGCAGCCCAACGGGGTCGCCGAGGACTGGCGCCCCTACACCCACGGCCGCTGGGCGCCTTACGCCGGCGGCATGACCTGGATCTCCGACGAGCCCTGGGCCTACGTCGCCTACCACCATGGCCGCTGGCACTGGGCCCTTGGCGCAGGCTGGTTCTGGATTCCCGGGATCTACTACAGCCCCGCCTGGGTGGCCTGGAACCACACGCCCGGCTATGCCGGCTGGGCGCCCCTCGGCTACCACAACACCCCCTGCCACTGGGGCTACGGCGCCTGGGGCGGTGGCTATGCCTGGAACGTGGTGGCGGTCGGGCACCTCAATTTTGGCAACATCCACACGCGGATCACCATCAACACCGGGCTGCTCCATACCTTCAACGGGGGCGGCGGCCGGGACCTGCATGCGCCCTGGCAGCGGTCGCCGCTCATCGTCTCCAGGTCGGAGTTCCACAGCGGCCACGTGGACACAGCCTTCCAGCGGGAGGTCCACCGGGATCGCCTCGTAACCTACGAGCGCCAGGCCCAGGCGGCCACGGGCCGCGTCATCGTCCGCCGCGAGCTGCGTCCGTCCGGACCTGCTGAACTCCATCCGGGCGGTCCAGCTTCCGGCCCGGCCCGCGTCCCCTTCGAGGACCGGCGCACCCAGCCGATTGAACGGTTCACGCCCAAAGAGCGGCCCCGCGAGCTGACGCCAGGCCGGATCGAGGCTCCGCCCCGGGAACGTCCTGCAGAACCTCGGCCCAAGGTGGAGGAGCGTCGTCCTGAGCCCTCGCCCCGCGAGCGCATGCCGGAGCCGCGTCCCAAGACCGAGGACCGGCGTCCCGAGGTCTCTCCCCGCGAGCGCATGCCGGAGCCGCGTCCCAAGACCGAGGACCGGCGTCCCGAGGTCTCTCCCCGCGAGCGCATGCCTGAGTCTCGGCCCAGGGTAGAGGAACGTCGCGCGGAACCGGCCCCCCGGGAACGGCCCATGGAGTCCCGTCCCTCCCGGGGCGAGGAACGGCGTCCCGAGGCGGCCCCGAAGGCCGAGGCGAAGCCCCACCAGACTCCCCCCAAGGCCGAGGCGAAGCCCCACCAGACTCCCCCCAAGGCCGAGGCCCCCAAGGAGAAGCCCTAAGAAGAGCGCCACTGACCCCAGCCTGAAGCAGGAAAAGGGCCCCGCACGGGGCCCTTTTCCTATCTCCCCCGCGCAGCGGTGGAGCCGTAGCTCTAAGCTACCTCAATCGGGTAGATCCCCCGCTGGATCAGCTCGCTGGCGATGCGGCCACGCAGGCGGGCGCTGCTGGTGGGGTGGAACTCGGAGAAGGCCTTCACGCCGGCCAGGGCGTGGCGCAGGGCCTCGCCTTCCACCACGTCGGCGCAGAGCATGCGGGCATCCCCGTGGACCTTGTGCCAGCTCTCGTTCACGTAGAGCTCCGTGATGTCGCGGGCAATCTGGGCCCAGCGGTGGCCGCTCTCGAGCATGCGCTCGGCGCGGACAATGGCGCTCTCCATGGCGTAGATCTCCATGAGCATGTTGCTCATGCGGCCCATGACCTCCTGGTTGTCGATGAGCTTCTGACCCAGCACCTGCACAGCTAGGCCCGCGGCCAGCATGCACTGGCGCTTGCTCAGCTCTACGCCGTGCTTGAGGCGGGCGAGGGGCCCCGTGAAGGCGTCAGCCTTGACCGGGTTCGAGATCTCTTTGGCCACCTGCTGACCGAACTGCATGAGGGGCAGCTCGCCCTTCATGGCGCGCTTGAGCAGGGTGCCGGCGATGAGCAGCCGGTTGATCTCGTTGGTGCCTTCGAAGATGCGGTTGATGCGGCAGTCGCGCAGGGCCTTTTCGGGGGGGTACTCGGCGCTGAACCCGTAGCCGCCGTAGGCCTGGACAGCTTCGTCGGCCACGAAGAACAGCGCCTCGCTGGCCCAGACCTTGGAGATGCTGCACTCGATGGTGTACTCGTCGATGGCGGCCATCTTGTCGGCGCCGGCGGTGGGGCTGGACCAGCTGGTGCGGGCCAGGGCCTCGTCGATGGAGCCCACGGTGCGGAAGTTCATGGCCTCGCAGACGAAGATCTTGGCGGCCATGTCCGCCAGCTTCTGCTGGATGAGGCCGAAGGAGTTGATGGCCTTGCCGAACTGCTGGCGCTCGGTGG
>CAIRAS010000525.1 GCA_903876615.1 uncultured Holophagaceae bacterium | reverse complement strand
ATGAAACTGCTGCGCATCAACCACCTGGGCATCGCGGCGCCGGGACTGGACGAGGCCATGGCCCGCATGGCCCGCCTCTTCGACATGACGGCGGAGCACACGGAGGAAGTGGCCGAGCAGAAGGTGAAGACAGCCTTCTTCCCGGTGGGGCCCAGCACCCTGGAATACCTGGAGAGCACCGATCCGGAAGGGCCCATCGGCAAGTTCCTGGCGAAGCGGGGCCCTGGCATCCACCACGTCTGCTTCGAGGTCGATGACATCGATGCCGCCGTGGCATCGCTGCTGGCCAAGGGCGTGCGCATGATCGACTCGGCCCCCCGCAACGGCGCCCACGGCTGCCGCGTGGCCTTCATCCACCCGGCTGAGACCGGTGGTGTGCTGATGGAGCTGAGCCAGGGCGGGGCGCACTGAAGGCCGCCTGTGCGCCTCGCTGACTTCGCCCGGCTGGCCCTGGCCTTCCTGGGGGCGGGAGCCCTCGGGGCCCAAGCTACCGAGACGGGGTTCCTCCCGCAGACCACCACCCACGCAGGCCGCAGCCACCGCTACCAGATCTTTATCCCCGCGGACTACGCCACCCGGACGGACTGGCCCGTGATCCTCTACCTGCACGGCGCGGGGGAGCGGGGCGAGGACGGCCTGCGCCCGACCCAGGCGGGACTCGGCGCCGCGATCCGGCGGGCACCGAAGCGCTTCCCTGCCATCGTCGTGATCCCTCAGGCGCCGCCGGGTACGCAGTGGACCGGGGCCCAGGCCGACCTGGCCCTCGCCGCCCTGGACCTCGTCCTCCGCGACTACAAGGTGGACCCGGACCGGGTGTATCTGACGGGCCTCTCCATGGGTGGGCACGGCGCCTGGTATCTCGCCTATCGCCACCCCGAGCGCTTCGCCGCCGCGGCACCCATCTGCGGCTGGACCCGGGACCTGGCCACCCACGGGTTCCTGGTGCCGGTGGTACCCGGGGAAGACGGCCCGGCCCTGCCTGCCCTCGCCCGGCGGCTGGCCAAGCTGCCGCTCTGGATCTTCCACGGCGACCAGGACTCTGTGGTGCCCGTGCAGGGCTCCCGCGCCGCCTTTGAAGCCCTCCAGGCCGAGTCCACCGTCGCGCACTACACGGAATACCCCGGCCTCAACCACAACAGCTGGGATGTCACCTACGGTTCCGATGCCTTCGTTTCGTGGCTCTTCGGCCAGCGGCGAGGGAAGCGCTGAGGGGGCAGGCTCGTCAGGGGGTCACCCCCCCTCACTCCACCAGCTTCATCCCGCAGTGCTTTGCGGCGTCCCGGTCGAAGGTGGCGGTGTGGGGGCAGCCGGCCAGGGCGCCACAGCGCTCGATGAGGCAGTCAGCGAAATCGGCTTTGCCCTGCTTGAAGAGGCGCAGGGCCTTCCACACGGCATCAGCGTCGGCGACCACCAGCTCCTTGGCCCGCAGCAGGGTCTCCAGCACGGCGGCCACCTCCTCGCGGCTGGAGCCATAGCAGCCCGTCAGGACCCACACCAGCTCCACCACGGCCACCAGGCTGACGTAGCCGGGATCCTCGGCGCTGAGGGCTTCCACGAATCGCGTGGCCCGGGGGGACTGCCGGGGATCGTCCTGGGCCACGTAGCGAACCAGGAGATTGGTATCCAGGCCGATCATCGGGAGGC
Organism: uncultured Holophagaceae bacterium; assembly: GCA_903876615.1. The sequence goes on along the minus strand of CAIRAS010000525.1, from coordinate 4,258 downwards.
CGCTCCCCGCTTGGCGATGGCCGCGTTCATGTCCGCGAGGCTCACGGGCTTGGCTGGTTTCCCAACCATGCCCTTGAGGCTGGCCACCGGCTGGGTGGCCGCCACCAGCTCGAAGTGGCCCGGCTCCAGCTGCACAAACTCCACCCGGTCTCCGGACGCCAAGCCCAGGGCCACCCGGACGGCGGCGGGGATGGTGATCTGCCCCTTGGTGGTCAGGGTCGCAGTGGCCATGGGGGCCTCCATGTATTATTCCTTACTATAGGGTAAGGCATGCATTTGTCAAGCCTTCGGCAGCCCCTTCCTGGCGGGCGAGGGCCTAACTCACTGCCCCCAGATACCCCAGCCACAGCGCCCGCCCGAAAAACACGATGATCGGCGTGGCCAGGGCCAGGAAGCAGCCGAAGGGCAGCATGGTCTGCCCGTCGGAGCGGCGCATGAGCATGAGCGGCACGCCCACGGCGGCGCCCAGGCCCGCGCCCAGGAAGAGGATGCCGAGCATCGGCGCCCAGCCCCAGAAGGCGCCCAGCCAGGCCAGCATCTTGAAGTCGCCCATGCCCAGGCCATCGGTCTTGCGGATCAGCTTGTAGGCCTGGTTCACCAGGGCGGGCACGCCGTAGCCCACGGCCATGCCGAGGAGGCTCTGCTGCCAGGTCACGGCGGGCTCGAAGCCGGGATAGGCGGGCGCGGGCTGCAGGCCGTTGTGCCAAGCCAGAACCTGGAGGATGTGGTTGCTCCCGGTCCAGACCCTGACGAGGGCCTCCGGCCACTGGAGCTGGGGCAGGGTGAACAGCACGCCCAGGACCATGAGCGGGAACTGGAGCACGTCCGGCAGGATCATCTCCGTGAAGTCCGTGAAGAACAGCACCAGCAGCGCATAGCCGCAGAGGAGCCCCTTGAACCAGATGAGGGTGCCGAAGGGGAAGATCCAGGGGGACGCGGCGAAGAGCAGGCCCGCCAGCAACTCCACCAAGGGGTAGCGCACGGGGATGCGCCAGCCGCAGGCGGCGCACTTGCCCCGCAGCCAGAGCCAGCCGAGGAGGGGCACGTTGTGCCAGGGCTTGATCTTCGCCTTGCAGGCGGGGCAGTGGCTGGCCCGCAGGACCACATCGCGCTCGGCAGGTTCCTCCTGGGGCAGTCGATGGATCAGCACATTGCCGAAGGAGCCCAGGATCAGGCCGAAGGGGGCCAGCAGCAGGGAGAGCAGCCAGGGGGGCAGGTCCAGAAGGGGCATGCGACTACGATAGCGGGGACCTCCACCCGGTTTGCGGCAATATTAGGAGGTCACCCCGGAGCGTTCATGATCCGTCCCCTGCTTGCTTCCCTCATGCTGGCCCTGGCCCTCCCGGCCCTGGCCCAGACCCCGGCCCCCCAGGCCGTTCCCGTGCCTGCGGCCACGGCCAAGCCCCGGGTCCAGCTGATGACCAGCTACGGTCCCATCGTGGTGGAGCTGGAGCAGGAGCTGGCGCCGAAGACGGTGGCAAACTTTCTGGGCTACGTGCAGCGCGGTCACTACGCCGGCACCATCTTCCACCGCGTCATCAGCGGTTTCATGATCCAGGGCGGGGGCATGCTGGAAAACATGGAGGAGAAACCTGCCGGGGAGGCCGTCCTCAACGAGGCGCCCCAGACCTTCAAGGCCGGCCTGAAGAACACCCGGGGCACCATCGCCATGGCCCGCACGGCGGCGCCGCACAGCGCCGTGGCCCAGTTCTACATCAACTTGGTCGACAACGTTGCCCTGGACCACCGGGACATGTCCACGGAAGGCTACGGCTACTGCGCCTTCGGCCGGGTGATCGCAGGCATGGACGTGGTGGACCGCATCGCCGGGGTCAAGACCGAGTGGCGCCGGGGCATGGGCGATGTGCCCCAGTTCGCCGTGCGCCTCAAAGAAGCCACCTTGTTGCCGGTCAAGTAGGGACTGCTACGGATTGATGACCTTGATGGAGGGGCCGGGGCCCTGGGGGCGCTGGCGGTCCTTGGGGATGAAGATGGCGTTGAGCAGGGACGCCACGACGCTGGTGACCAGGGCGCCGAAGACCCCGGCCCAGAAGCCGCTGACGGTGAAGCCCAGGCCCAGGCGGACCGAGAGGGTGCCCGCCAGCCAAAAGACCAGGCCGTTGATCACGAGGCTGAAGCAGCCCAGCGAGCAGGCCACGGGCACGAAGGCCAGGGCCTTCAGCAGCGAGCCCACGGTGGTGTTGAGGGCGCCCAGGAGTACGGCCACGACCAGCAGGTCCAGGAAGGACCCGTGGCCCAGGCCCGGCACCAGGGCCGAGGCCACCAGCAGGCCAATGGCGGAGAAGAGAAAACGCAGCAGCACGCTCATGTGGGCATCCCGTCTTTCTCGTTGGCCTGGGTGACGACGCTGCCGGGCGCTACGCTGCGGGTGAGCCAGACGTTGCCGCCGATGGCCGAGCCCTTGCCGAGGGTGATGCGGCCCAGGATGGTGGCGTTGGAGTAGATGATGACGTCGTCCTCCACCACCGGGTGGCGGGGCACACCCTTGATGGGATTGCCCTCGGCGTCCAGGGGGAAGCTCTTGGCGCCCAGAGTGACGCCCTGGTAGATGCGGACGTTGCGGCCGATGACGCAGGTCTCGCCGATGACGACGCCGGTGCCATGGTCGATGAAGAAGCGCTCGCCGATCCTGGCGCCGGGGTGGATGTCGATGCCCGTGATGCTATGGGCATGCTCGGTGATCATGCGGGGCAGCAGGGGCACCCCCAGGTCGAGCAGCTCGTGGGCCAGACGCTGGCTGGTGACGGCCAGCAGGCCCGGGTAGCAGAAGAGGACCTCCTCGGGACTGGTGGCGGCGGGATCGCCCTCGAAGCCGGCCTGGACATCGGTCGCCAGCAGGTGGCGCACCTTCGGGAGGCGAGTGAGGAAGGCGCTGGCCAGGGCCAGCGCCCGGGTCTCACAGCCTTCGCAGGTGGGGTCTGCGGCCATGAGGCCCCGCTGGATCTGGTCCCGGAGGCCGTGCAGCACCCGGTCCATGCGGGCGCCCAGGTGGTAGCGCAGGGTCTCCCCCTTCAGCTCCGAGGGGCCGAAGTACCCGGGGAAGAGCAGGGCCCGCAGGTCTTCCACCAGATCGGCCAGCGCCGCCCGCGACGGGAACTCCCGGCGGCCCAGGGGCATCTCCGTGAGCTCGGTGGCGGCTTGGGCCAGGGCCTCGATGATGGCGGGAAGGTCGATGCTGGGGTCGGAAGAAGGCTCGGCGGACATGGATGCTCCGGCATCGTTCCCGGGGGCGCTTGTCCCGGTGGCTTCAGGATGCCGCAGGTGGCGCGGACCTGGAACCAGGGATTCAGTAAGTCCAGCTGAGCGAGCAGCCCGTCTCCCGGGCCAGCCGCTCAGCCAGATCGGGGTCGTGCTTCAGCCGCAGGTCCGCGCCGGCCCGCACCCGGGCCACCAGACCTTCCTTGGACCGGTACTCGAAGGTCACGGGGATCTCGCCCCGGTGCTCGGCGAGGAGGGTGGCCATGCGAGGTGGGCACTCGCCCGGGGGCAGGCGCACCACGGCACCGGTGAAGCCCGTGCCCTGGAAGGCTTCGAGGGGTTCCATCTGGGTGGCGAAGAGCTTCACCACGGTCTGTTCTTCTTCCTCCTCGGACTCACTGCTGTTGCCGTTGCCCTGGAGGACCTCCACCCGCAGCTCGCCGGTGATGCGTAGCATGGCCTCGGGCACGGCCAGGTGGTGGTACTGGGCATAGGGGCGCTTGCCGGGTTTCTTGGTGACGGGATCCCACTTGCTGGCCATGAGCAGCACTTCCATCTTGCCGGTGGGGTCCTCCACCTGGAGGATGGCCCAGGGCTCCCCCTTCTGGTTGGTCTTGAAGGCGACGGTGCTGATCATGGCGCCCAGACTGACCTCGGCCCGGTCCCGGAGGCGGCCGGACGTGACATCTTCCTGGATCTTCGCAAGGTTGCCGTGGGTGTGTACCTGGATGGCATCGGCGAACTCCTCCAGGGGGTGCCCGCTCACGAAGAGGCCGAGCACCTCGCGCTCCGCGGCCAGCCGGGTCTTGCGATCCCAGGGCTCGATGTTCTCGGGCACGCGCCAGTCCTCGCTGAGGCTGGCCAGTTCCGCGTCATCGAAGAGGCTCGTCATGCCCGTGTCCGCGCCCCCGCGGGCAGCAGCGGCCACGGCGTCCGGCAGGCCCAGCAGCAGCGCGGCCCGGTTGGGCTCCAGGCTGTCGAAGGCCCCGGCCTTGATGAGGGACTCCCAGACCTTCCGGTTGGCCTTCTGCAGGTCCGT
>CAIRAS010000524.1 GCA_903876615.1 uncultured Holophagaceae bacterium | reverse complement strand
CGATGTCCGCGATGGTCTCAAGCCCGTGCATCGCCGCGTCATGTTTGCCATGAAAGAGTCGGGCAACGAGTGGAACCGGGCCTACAAGATGTCCGCCCGCACCGTCGGTGACGTGATGGGTAAGTACCATCCGCACGGCGACTCCGCCATCTACGACACCCTCGTTCGCATGGCCCAGCCCTTCTCCATGCGCCACGTGCTGGTGGACGGGCAGGGCAACTTTGGCTCCATCGATGGCGATTCCGCAGCGGCCATGCGCTACACCGAGGCCCGCCTGTCCCGGCTGGCCAACGAGCTGATGGGCGACATCGACCAGGACACGGTGGACTTCGGCCCCAACTACGACGGCAGCATGGAGGAACCCCTCGTCCTGCCCTCCCGCTTCCCCAACCTGCTGGTGAATGGCTCCCAGGGCATCGCCGTGGGCATGGCCACCAGCATCCCGCCGCACAACCTGCGGGAGTGCTGTGCGGCCCTGGTCACCCTCATCGACCATCCTGAGACGGGGCTCGAGGGCCTCATGGCTCACATCCACGGCCCCGACTTCCCGGGCGGCGGCCTCATGCTCGGCACCGAGGGCGTGGTGGATGCCTACCGCACTGGCCGCGGCCGCTGCGTGGTGCGCGCCAAGTCCCATGTGGAGCAGATCCGGCGCGCCGGGGACCGCGAGCAGATCGTGTTCACGGAGCTGCCCTACCAGGTCAACAAGGCCACCCTCACCGAGAAGATCGCCGATCTGGTGCGCGAGAAGAAGATCGATGGCATCAGTGATCTGCGGGACGAGAGTGATCGCGAGGGTATCCGCCTGGTGGTGGAGCTGAAGAAGAATGAGCCCAGCGACATCGTCCTGAACCAGCTCTACCAGCAGACCCAGCTCCAGAACAGCTTCCCCATCACCATGCTCGCCATCGTGAACGGCCAGCCCCGGGTGTGCACCCTCCGGGAGATCCTGCAGGAGTTCATCGGGTTCCGCCGCGAGGTGGTCACCCGCCGGACCCTCTTCCAGCTCCGCAAGGCCGAAGAGCGCCACCACATCCTCATGGGCCTGAAGATCGCCCTGGACCACCTGGATGCGGTCATCAAGCTGATCCGCGCGGCCAAGAGTCCCGAGGAGGCCAAGGCCGGCCTCATGGCGGGCGCCTTCGCCACCGCCGCGGCCCTCAAGAAGGAGCCCTGGCTCTGCCTGTCGGCCCTGCAGGCCCAGGCCATCCTGGACATGCGTCTCCAGCGCCTCACGGGCCTGGAGCGGGAAAAGATCCTCGACGAGCTGGCCGAGCTGGAGAAGACCATCGCCAAGCTCCAGGCCATCCTGGCCGATGAGGGCCTGCTGCTGAAGGTCATCAAGGAAGAGCTGCAGGCTGTGGCCGAGCAGTTCGGCAATGACCGCCGCACCGAGATTGTGGGCTACTCCGGCGAGATCCGCATGGAGGACGTGGTCCCCGACGATCCCATGGTCGTCACCATGTCCAAGGCCGGCTACATTAAGCGGACGGACCTGAATGCCTACCGCCGCCAGCGGCGCGGGGGCCGGGGCAAGGTCGGCATGAAGACCAAGGACGAGGACTTCGTCGAGCAGCTCTTCATGACCAAGGCTCACGACACCCTCATGGCCTTCACTGACAAGGGTATCGTGTACGCCCTTAAGGTTTACGACCTACCCGAGGCCGCCGCATCCACCCGCGGGAAGCACATCCGGAACCTCATCTCCCTCAAGGATGGCGAGAGCGTCGTCACCCTCATGGCCCTGCGGGACTTCCCTGAAGGGGAGTATCTGGTCTTCGCCACCGCCGATGGCACGGTCAAGAAGAGCAGTCTGGCGGCCTATGCGAACATCCGCGCCAACGGCCTCATCGCCCTCAATATCGACGACGACAACAGCCTGGTAACCGTCCGCCGTTCCACCGGAACCCAGCAGATCGTCCTGGCCACCGCCCAGGGCAAGGCCATCCGCTTCCCCGAAGAGGACATCCGCGCCACGGGCCGCGCCACCACCGGTGTGCGGGGCATGAAGCTGGCGAAGGCCGACCACATCGTGGACATGGAAGTGGCGGACGCCCTGCCGGACCTGCCCGAGGGTGTCGAGCCTGACCTGAGCACCGAGGGCCACGGCATGCTGCTGACGGTCTGCGAAAAGGGCTATGGCAAGCGGAGCATGCTCCAGGACTACCGGCTCCAGGGCCGCGGCGGTACGGGGGTCATCAACATCCGCGCCGGGGTCCGCAATGGCCGGGTGGTGGGCTTCAAGCTCGTCAAGCCCGGGGAAGGGTGCCTCCTCATCAGCCAGGAGGGCATGGTCATCCGCTTCCTCATCGACGAGGTCCGCAAGACCGGCCGCGCCGCCCAGGGCGTGGGCCTGCTCAAGCTCGCCAGCCCCGCGGACCGGGTGGTGGGTCTGGCCAAGATCGACGCCAGCGCCATGGCTCTGGACGAGGAAGAGGATCTGGTGGACGGCGACCTGGCCCACCCGGGTCCCGACGAAAGCGGCGAGCAGCCCAAACTGGGTCTATAGCCTCCAGGCCTTCACCAAGACAAACGGCGCGAGTGATCGCGCCGTTTGTCTTGGTGTTGCGGTGCTTTGTCTCCTCCTCCAGATAGGGTTTCTCCATCCCCCGCATCTTTCCCCCTTGACGGGCCCCAAGACTGACTTACTGTATTAATCCAGCGATACAGTAGCCCGCTCGGGAGGCAACGCATGAAGGCCATCCTTCAGGTGGATCCAGCAGAAGCAGCGCCCCTGTGGCGGCAGATCGAAGAGGGTGTGCGCCGCCTGGTGGCCACGGGTGGCCTGGCCGCCGGGGCCCTCATGCCCTCGGTGCGGGACCTCGCCCGGGAGCTGGGGGTGAACCCCAACACCGTGGTGCGGGCCTACCAGCACCTGGTGGAGGCGGGCGTCCTCACGGTGCGTCGGGGGGACGGGACCTATGTGTCCGAGACACCCCCGGGCTTCAGCCCCGCCGAGCGCCTCGGCCTGCTGCGCGAAGGGGCCCTGCGCTTTGCCACCACGGCCCTCTCCGTGGGGGCGGACCAGGCAGAGGCCACCACCACCCTGGGTATCGCCTGGAAGACGCTCAAACCAGCCCCGACAGGAGGCCAGTCATGACCAGCCAAGCAGCGTCGCTGCCCGTGGACTGCCGCCAAGTGGGGGTGCGCTACGGCCACACCCAGGCCCTGGACCGGGCCACCTTCCAGGTGGAGCCGGGGCAGGTCTATGCCCTGCTAGGGCGCAATGGCTCCGGCAAGACCTCTCTGGTGCGCTGCCTCCTGGGCCACCAGAGGCCCACGGCCGGGCGGGTGGAGCTCTTTGGCCAGGATGTGTGGTCCTCCCGGCAGGCCCTCATGCACCGCGTGGGCGTGGTGGCCGAGGAGCCGGACGCACCGCCCCTCATGACCACCCGCCAGCTGGTCCGGTTCTGCGGGGGCCTCTACCCCACCTGGGACCAGGTGGGCGTGGACCAGCGGCTGCAGCGCTTCCGCATCCCCATGGACCTGCCCTTCGGCCGCTTGTCCCGGGGCCAGAAGGGGCAGGTCGCCCTGGCCCTGGCCCTGGGCCCCAAGCCGGCCCTGCTGGTGCTGGACGACCCGACCCTGGGCCTGGACGCCGTGGCCCGGCGCGAGGTCTACGATGAGCTGCTGGGAGAGCTGGGGGAGCGCGGCACCACGGTGCTCCTCACCACCCACGATCTGGCGGGCATCGAGGGTCTGGCGGATCGCATCGGCATCCTGCACCAGGGCCGGCTCCTCGTGGACGCCAGTCTGGAGGACCTCAAGGCCCGGCACCGGAAGGTGAGCTGGGCGCCCACCCAGGCGGTGGACCCCCGGGACCTGGCCCCCTTCGCACCCCTCTGGAGCCGTGCGGGCAGCCTGGGCGGGGAGGCCATCCTCACCCAGGGTGATCCGAGCCAGGTCCCGGGCCTGCAGGCCCATCCCTTGTCTCTGGAAGAACTGTTTGTCGCCCTGGTGGGCAGTGACTCCGAGGTGGCCTCATGAGCATCCTTGCCGTCACCCGCCGGGAGTGGACCGGCCGCCGCAATGTCCTCCTGCTGGCCCTGGGCATTGGTGTCATCCAGCTCCTGGGGCTCTACTTCGATCCGAACCCCGTGACCACCCAGGACAAGGCCTCCTTCATGGGGGTGTTTTCGGGGACCATGCTCGCCTGGGTCATAGCCCTCCTCTTCGGGGCGACCATGGTGAGCCGGGACCTGGAGGAGCGGCGCTTCGGGTTTCTCCTGAACCAGCCCCTCCATCCAGCCCAGATCTTCCTGGGCAAGGTGATGGCAGGTCTGGGCCTGGCCCTGGTGGCAGGCCTTCTCACCAGCCTGCCCTCAGTGCTGCTGAGTGGCCTCTGGCGCCAGCTCGGGCTCAAGGATGTCGGGTCCATCCTCGGGGTCGGCCTGGCCGGGAGCCTGGTCCTGCTGCTGTTCTTTCACGCGGTGTCCATCCAGGTGCGCTCCCGGTCCCTGTGGCTGCTGCTGGACCTGGCAGCCTGGGCGGGGTTCTTCCTTGGGGTGCGGTGGCTGAGCCTGCGGCTCATTGATACGGGGGCCTTTCCTGACATGGTCCACCTGTGGGGTGGCCTGCTGGTGGGCGTCACCCTGGGCCTGGGCATCGCCGGCTACCTGCAGGTGGCCCAGGGTCGGGCGGATCTCCAGCGGGGCCACCACTGGGTATCGGTCACCATGGCCCTCACCCTGGGCTTGGTGCTGCTGGCCGGCTGGGCGGACGTGGCCTGGGTGCTCAAGCATCGGCCCCCAGCGGCGAAGGCACCGCCCGCAAGGGTGCAGATCCGTTAGGCCCCGCAGCTCGGGGGTGTCCAGGCGGTACCCCACCTCGCCCTGGAGACTAGAGGTAGGAAGACCAGTCCCCATCCGTCAGCTCCACGGCCTCCCGCAGCAGCCGGGGCAGACGTTCCACATGGAACACATAGACCCAGGCCTGGTACTGCTGGCCTCCTTCGAGGATTACGGGCAGGATCTCGCGGCTGAAGAGCCCCTCCTCGACGCCCTCCAGGGGGTCCAAGTCCGCCAGGGCCGAATCAAGGTCTCCCTCGTCCTCGTAGCCCACGAAGTCGCCGAAGACCCAGCCAGGGCAGGGCGGCGGCGCCTCGGGCTCCGGCCCAGGCACCAGGGCGGGATAGCCCGCCGGCAGCTGGAAGAGCCGGCCCGGGACCCGGGCGCGGGTCAGCCCCTCGGGGTGCGTCCGAAGCAGCCAGGCATGGTTCGACCCGCCCTCCCGCAGCGTGCCATAGACGAACAGCCCGTCGGCGCCAGCCATGCGACCCCCTGAAAAACAACCCGCCAAAACGCAGAGCGTTTTGGCGGTGGTCAGGCCCCAGGGCGGAACTACTCCGGAATGGGAAACTGATCGGTCAGGTGGAAGACCTCCTGGCGGACCCGGGCGAAGGTGCTCTCATCAGCCCGGTGGCGAAGGGTCAGGTCGAAGAAGCGGGCGATGTGGTCCATCTCGTCCTCCTTCATGCCGCGGGTGGTGAGCGCGGGGCTGCCGAGGCGCACGCCAGAGGGCTTGAGGGGCGGGTTGGGATCGAAGGGAATGCCGTTCTTGTTGGTGGTCATGCCGGCCCGGTGGAGGCACTCCTCGGCCTCGTGCCCCAGGAGCCCATGGTCCCGGAGATCCACCAGGAACACGTGGGTGTCGGTGCCGCCGCTGACGATGCGCCAGCCGCGCTCCTGCAGGCCCTTGGCGAGGGCGTGGGCGTTCCGGATCACCTGGCCGCTGTAGGCCTTGAAGTCCGGCTGCATGATCTCGTGCAGCGCCACGGCCTTGGCGGCGATGACGTGCATGAGGGGGCCACCCTGGACGCCCGGGAAGACAGCCCGATCGATGTCCTTCGCGTAGTGGGACTTGCAGAGGATCAGGCCGCCGCGGGGGCCGCGCATGGTCTTGTGAGTGGTGGTGGTTACATAATCCGCGTGCGGCACGGGGCTCGGGTGGTGTCCGGTGGCGACCAGGCCCGCGATGTGGGCCATGTCCACCATGAGCAAGGCGCCCACCTCGTCGCAGATCTCGCGGAAGAGGGGGAAGTTCCAGGTGCGGCTGTAGGCGGAGGCACCCACCACGATCATCTTGGGCCGGTGCTGGAGGGCCAAGGCCCGGACCGCGTCGATGTCCACGCGCTCGTCCTCCTGGCGCACGGGGTGG
>CAIRAS010000523.1 GCA_903876615.1 uncultured Holophagaceae bacterium | reverse complement strand
TCCTTGGGGTGGATACGGGCGATGGCCTGGGCCACGCCCACCCGGGAGATGGGCTTCAGCAGGTAGTGCACCGCCCCGCCGGCAAACGCCTCGATGGCGTGCTGCGGGTAGGCCGTCACGAAGACCAGCGCAGGCCGGGGCTCGGGCAGCATGTGCATCAGCTCCGTGCCCTTGATGCCCGGCATCTCGATGTCCAGGAACACCGCGTCCGGCCGCTGGGCCGCGATGGCAGCCAGGCCCAGGCGTCCGTTCTCCGCCGAGGCCACCACGCAGAGCCCCGGCAGCTCATTCAGCAGATCCACCAGATGCTCCCGCGCCAGCGGCTCGTCTTCGATGACCACGATGCGGATCACACCTGCCTCCACCGGAAGCCTACCCGATGCCGGCCCTCCACCAAGCCCATGTCCAGATCCTCAGGCTTCTCCAGCCGCTGCCGCAGGGTCGCCAGGGCGGTGCCGGTGCCTTGCAGCGCGCTGACGCCGGGGCCCGGATCCTCCACCCAGAGGTGCAGGGCGCCGCCCTTCTGCTCGGCGCCGATGCGTACCTCGCCGCCCTGCTCCAGGGGGGCCACACCGTGCTTGATGGCATTCTCCACCAGCACCTGCAGGGCCAGGGGCGGCACCTGGGCAGTCTCCAGGGCCTCAGGCACTTCCACGGTCACCCGCAGACGATCGCCCAGCCGCGCCCGCTCGATGCCCAGGTAGGCCTCCACGAAAGCCAGCTCCTGCTTGAGCGGAATGGTGGGGTAATTCGCCGCTTCCACCACCCGACGGAACAACTCGGCCAAGCGTTCCGTCGTGGCCTGGGCCGCGCGCGGGTCCTGGTCGATCTGGGCATGGAGGGTGTTCAGCGTGTTGAAGATGAAGTGCGGCGCCAGCTTGGCCTGCAGGACCTGCTCCCGGGCGTCCAGCAGGTCGAATCCGGTCCGCCTCACGGCGACAGATAGCTCTGTCAGGATCATGCCCATAGCAAACAGAAAAAGCAGGACGACGGGAGCTACGGGATCTAAAAGACGAGAGATCGGGCCCGATCCACCCGATCCCATGACCAGGATCAGTCCAAAGAATAAACCGACCGGAACATCGATCCACCCTCCTGAAAACGCCGCGGTCGACTTGTTCTGAATACGCAGCTGTTCGTGATGTACGAGGAGCGCGAGAAGCCACCACAACAGCATGGCACCCGCCGAGATACCGAGAACTCTCAGCCAGGACCAATGGGCCTGATGATCCACCCAGAGAATGGTTACCACACCCAGAGTCCCGGATGCGCGCCCTAGCCACCAACGCCAGGATCCCCGGCCCTCCTTCTGAAGTTGGGTCCGCTCTTTCTGAAGCCTCGCCGGGATGCTCACGCCTGCCTCCACTTGAACCCTACGCGGTGCCGACCATCCAACATGCCCATCAGTAGATCCTCGGGCTTCTCCAGCCGCTGGCGAAGGGTCGCCAGGGCGGTGCCGGTGCCTTGCAGCGCGCTGACGCCGGGCCCTGGATCCTCCACCCACAGGTGCAGGACACGCTCCTTCTGCTCCGCACCGATGCGCACCTCGCCGCCCTGCTCCAGAGGGGCGACGCCGTGCTTGACGGCGTTCTCCACCAGCACCTGCAGGGACAGGGGCGGCACCTGGGCCGCTTCCAGGGCCTCAGGCACGTCCACGGTCACCCGCAGCCGCTCCCCCAGCCGCGCCCGCTCGATGCCCAGGTAGGCCTCCACGAAGGCCAACTCCTGCTTGAGCGGGATGGTGGGGTGATTCGCGGCTTCCACCACCCGGCGGAACAACTCCGCCAAGCGTTCCGTGGTGGCCTGGGCTGCCCGAGGATCCTGGTCGATCTGGGCATGGAGCGTGTTCAGCGTGTTGAAGATGAAGTGCGGCGCCAGCTTGGCCTGCAGGACCTGCTCCCGGGCGTCCAGCAGGTCGAATCCGGTCCGCCTCACGGCGACAGATAGCTCTGTCACGATCATGCCCATGGCAAACAGAAAAAGCAGGACGACGGGAGCTACGGGATCTAAAAGACGAGAGATCGGGCCCGATCCACCCGATCCCATGACCAGGATCAGTCCAAAGAATAAACCACCGACCGGAGCATCGATCCACCCTCCTGAAAACCCCGCGGTCGACTTCTTCTGAATGCGGAGTTGTTCATGATGGACTAGGAGCGCGAGAAGCCACCACAACAGCATGGCACCCGCCGAGATACCGAGAACTCCCAGCCAGGACCAATGGGCCTGATGATCCACCCAGAGAATGGTTACCACCCCCAGAGTCCCGAATGCGCGCCCAAGCCACCAACGCCAGGACCCCCGTCCCTCCTTCTGAAGTTGGGTCCGCTCTTTCTGAAGCCTCGCCGGGATGCTCATGCCTGCCTCCAACGGAACCCGACGCAGTGCCGCCCATCCACCAGGCCCATCCGCAGATCCTCCGGCCGCTCCAGCCGCTGGCGCAGGGTCGCCAGAGCCGTGCCGGTGCCTTGCAGCGCACTGACGCCGGGGCCCGGATCCTCCACCCAGAGGTGCAGGGCGCCATCTTTCTGCTCCGCACCGATGCGCACCTCGCCACCCTGCTCCAGGGGGGCCACGCCGTGCTTGACGGCATTCTCCACCAGCACCTGCAGGGACAGGGGCGGCACCTGGGCCGCCTCCAGGGCCTCAGGCACGTCCACGGTCACCCGCAGACGATCCCCCAGCCGCGCCCGCTCGATGCCCAGGTAGGCCTCCACGAAGGCCAGCTCTTCCTTTAGGGGGATAGTGGGCTGATCCGAGGCCGTAATCACTTGCCGGAAGAGCTGGGCCAAGTGTTCCGTGGTGGCCTGGGCGGCC
>CAIRAS010000522.1 GCA_903876615.1 uncultured Holophagaceae bacterium | reverse complement strand
GCTCTGGAGGGCCTGGGGCAGGTCCTCCACCCGGCCCACCAGGTGCACGTCCTTCTGGCCGTGGGAGCGCAGGGCCTCGGCCACGACGGCGCCCGTGATGCCCTGGATGGGCTGCTCGCCGGCGGCGTAGATGTCCGTGACCACCACCACGTCCGCCTCGAAGAAGGCGGTGCCGAACTCGTCCAGCAGCGCCTTGGTGCGGGAGTAGCGGTGAGGCTGGAAGGCCGCCACGAGGCGACGCTCCGGGAACCCGGCCCGGGCCGCGGCCAGGGTGGCGGCGATCTCCGTGGGATGGTGGCCGTAGTCGTCCACCACCAGCACGCCGTCCTTCTCGCCTTTCAGATGGAAGCGCCGGTCGGCACCGGTGAAGCTGGCCAGGCTGGCGCGGATGACCTCGGGATCGACGTCGAGTTCCAGGGCGATGCCGATGGCCGCCAGGGCGTTGAGCACCATGTGGTGGCCGGGCACACCGAGGCTGAAGGCGCCCAGGTCCTTGCCGTGGGCTCTTAGCTTGAAGTGGGTGCGGAAGCCCTCCTGGCGGATGTCCCGGGCCCGGATGTCCACCTGGGGGTGGGTGCCGTAGGTGTAGACCCGGCGCTTCAGGCGGGGGCGCACGGCGGCGGCGTGAGGATCGTCCATGCAGAGAAAGACGGACCCGTAGAACGGCACCTTGTTGGCGAAGGTGACGAAGGCATCCTGGATCTCGTCCAGGTCCTTGTAGTGGTCCAGGTGCTCCCGGTCGATGTTGGTGATGACGGCCAGGGTGGGGTTCAGCATGAGGAAGCTGCCGTCGCTCTCATCGGCCTCGGCCACCAGGAAGGGGCCCTTGCCCAGCTTGGCATTGCTGCCGATGGTGCCGAGCTTGCCGCCGATGACGATGGTGGGGTCGATGCCGCCCTGGCTGAGCACCTGCGCGACCATGCTGGTGGTGGTGGTCTTGCCATGGGAGCCCGCCACGGCGATGCCGTACTTCATGCGCATGAGCTCCGCCAGCATCTCGCCGCGCGGGATCACGGGCACCTTGGCGGCGTGGGCCGCCACCACTTCGGGGTTGTCCCCCTTCACGGCGGAGCTGATCACCACCACCTGGGCGCCCTGGATGGCGCTGCCCTGGTGGCCCAGGTGGACGGTGATGCCGAGGCCACGGAGGCGCTCGGTGACCGAGCTCTCCTTCAGGTCCGAGCCCGAGACTTGGTAGCCCAGGTTGGCGAGCACCTCCGCGATGCCGGACATGCCGATGCCGCCGATGCCTACGAAATGGATGTGCTGGATCTTGCCGAACACCTGGAGGCTCCCCTGTTTGAAAAGGCCAGGATACCGCCATGGCGGACTTCTCGAACGTTCATGGCATGGGTCTGGCAACATGAATTGTCGAACGATCACGAAGGAGGTGTGCGATGCAGACCCGAGGAACTCAACATCGTTTGATGAGCGTCGTTACGTTCCTGGCCCTGACTTCGGCCATCTGTGGCGCTTCGCCACAGGAGGGCAGAGTGCAGCGTCCGCAGCCCCAACCGATCAGGGATTCGCCGCCGCCAACTCCGGCGCCTGCCCCGGCTGCCCCGGCTACACCGGCCCAGCCCATGGGGAACGAAGGCCGAACGGGCCGTCCCCACCCGGGTCCGAGCCAGCGGACCATGGACCAGCGGCGGCCCACCGGAGGGCTCCGGTTGTCCAATGTGCGGACCATCGGGGGCACTCAGGTGGTGATCCCTCCGGCCTGGAAGCGCTGTATCTCCCTACCCGACCTGGGCTACTGGCGGCACCGGGACCTCATGGCCGAGATCCAGTGGCTCTCGCGGCGGGGCTTCATTCCTGTGACGGCCCTCGGGGACACCGTGGATTCCCTCACGGACTTCGTCCAGACCCCCGCGGGCTGGCGCGCCTACGGTCTGGCCGTGCCCGCCGGGGCCACCGTGCAGGTAGAGGTGCAGCACTCGATGCTGGGCTGGTTCCGGCTCATGCTGGTGGACAGGTGGGGCAAGCCTGGCGCCGGCATGCTGGAGGCGGCCATCGCCCACCAACCCGTACTCGTGACCTACAAGAACCCGGGCAAGGAAGCGACTGCGATTTACGTCATCGTCGATGATCCTGCCTGGTGGTCCGACGCCAGGGTCCCCTACACCCTGGTGGTGCGCCGGGACTGGGACCCCGCCTCGGTTGACCTCACTCGGGTGAAGCTGGTCGTGGGCCTCTGGGGTGCCACCCCCAGCGTCTCCGCCGAGTTCCGCGGCCGCAGCCTGACCGGCCCGGCGGTTTTCCCGCACTGAACGCCAGTCCTTTCCCATCTCAGAAACGGCCCCGACGGGCCGTTTCTGGGTAAGGCCGAAACTAGGTCCAAGGACAGGCGCCGGTGACCTGCATGCGGAAGGCACGGGGCTCGACGATTAACTCGGCGCGGTCGCGGGCGGGTTCCAGCTCGCCGTCCAGGTGCCAGGCCAGAGGCTTCTCCAGGCGCAGGACCGCCCGGCGGACACAGCCCAGCCGGCGGAGGCGAGTGCTGCCCTCCTCCCGGAAGAGGGCAGCACCTTCGGTGGCCAGATCCCACCAGCCGGGCCGAGTCAGCGTGACCCAGTGCAGGAGGCCGTCCGTGGGGTCCGCCCCTGGCGCCATCCACAATCCACCGCCGTGGGTGGGGAGGTTGGCCAGGCAGAGGTTCCAGAAGCGCGCGGGCAGCTCCGGCTCCGGCCCCAGGAACGCTGTGCGGATGCGGGCCAGACGACCCGGGAGCTGGGGCAGGGGCGCCGCTTCCGCCTCCCAGGTGACTGCGGTCTCCTCCCAGGCTTGCCACAGCTGCCAGCAAGCCTGGGCGTAGGTGGAGAAGCCGCGGCCCGGCAGGTCCTCGAAGCGCTGGGCCACCGCCCCCTCGAAGCCAGTACCGCAGAGGTTCAGGAAGGGAACACCATCCAGTCGGGGCAGGTCCATGAGGAGCTCCCGGCCCTCCAGCAGTCGCTGCAGGGCACCCTCGGGCTCCAGGGGGGTGCGCAGGCCCCGGACCAAGCCGTTGCCGCTGCCGCCGGGGATGGCCGCCAGGGGCACCGGGCAGCCCCGGTCCACCAGCGCCCGCGCCGCGTGGTGCACAGTGCCGTCTCCGCCCCAGACGAAGAGCGGTCCCCCGGCCGCGCTGGCCTGGGCGATGGCCGGCTCGAAGTCCCAGGGCGGTCCGAAGGGCAGGACCTCCACCCGGTCCCGCAGGTCTCTGGGCAGCGGCCGCAGCAGGGCGTCCGGGTCCT
This sequence comes from uncultured Holophagaceae bacterium, assembly GCA_903876615.1. Next base: position 2,587 of record CAIRAS010000522.1, on the reverse strand, counting down.
TCGGCGAAGTGCCCGAGGCGGGGTTGAACAGGATCGGCAGCTTCATGAGCCGAGCATAGCCGGGCCGGTGCCGATGCGGGGCTCCGGGCACCTGGCTGCAGGCCTGGGGAAGGTCAACAAACCCCTGGCAACAAGTAATCAAGCGTATGGACATCCTTTTCCGGAGGAGTAGGTTGTCTTAAACGCATGGTGCTAGCCACCCGTAATCTCGAATTAAACCTAGGAATGAAGGACAGCAGGAGGACCAATGTGCAGCGACACCATGGCCGCGACCGAGATCCTGGACTTTGCTGGCCGCATGGGGGTGATCGTCGCCCTGTCGCCTGTCCCGGGCAAGATCATGATCAAGGCGACGCCTGAACCCCCCCTGGCACTTATGAAGCTGTTGCTGGACCACAAGCCAGCAGTCCTCGAGGCGCTGCAGAGCCGGGCCCAAGCGGTCTGAGCCCGAGACGCCCGAGGTCCTGCCCCTGGAAGCGTGCCACCAAGGCCCATGCTATGTTCGCCCCGGGCACTGAGGCCTAAGCCTGCTTCCTGGAGTCTCTCACCCATGGTCCGTATCCGCATTGAGCTGCCTGCCCAGTTCCCGTTCGCCACGGAAATCCCGCTGCTGATCGGGCACATCAACTACGGCAACCACCTCGACAACGCCCAGGTGCTGGGCCTGGTGTCCGAGGCCCGGCTGCGCTACCTCAAGTCCCTGGGCTACTCGGAGCTCGATGTGGCGGGACGCGGCATCATCGCCCGGGATGCCGCCGTGCAATACCGCTCGGAGGCCTTCCACGGCGAGGTCATGGTGGTCGAGATGGGCGTGGAGGATTTCCATGACTACGGCTGCGATTTCATCTGGCGTCTGACGGACCGGGGTTCCGGTCGTGAAGTGGCCCGGGGCAAGACCGGCATCGTGTTCTTCGACTACCAGGCCCGCAAGAAGGCCAAGGTGCCCGAGGCGTTCCGCCACCGCTTCCCCGAGGCCTGACCCTCCGGGTCTGGGGCACCGGCCAGCCTCTTGGCAATGCTTACCCGATGCCTCGCGGAATAGCGTGTGCCAGAGCAGGGTCCCTGAGGAAGGTGCTCCGCGCAATGGGGCTGCACCCAGACAAGATCATCAGGGCTCAGGGGCATCTCCATTGAGGCACATGGCCCTGGCAACGGGCGCAGAAACCTTGGCGCTGGGCTAAGGATGAGGATGAAAAGAAATGGGTCCCGAGGCCCCAATCTCAACGCGATAAATCGCTTATTTCGTTCCAGCTCCTACGGGCGCCTCCCGCAGCACCACGCCGAGGACGTCCACCACCGGGCGCTCGACGGGCGTGCTCGGCAGGTCCGTCGCCAGTCCCGAGGGCCGGTTCGCGACGGTGAAGACGCCGGTGGCGCGGTCCTTGACGACCATCGCGGTGCTGCCGCCGCCGTCCAGGTTGAGGGCGTCCGCGGCGCCGAAGCCCTGCATCAGCTCGCCCAGCTCGGCCAGGGTGGCGCCGCGGCTGTGGCCCTCCTGGCGGCCATCCACGGCCACCAGCAGCAGGGTGTGGCCGTCCGCGCTGAGACCCACGGCACTCCGGGGGTGGCGGACGGTGTCCTTGGGGTGAGGGAGAAGGCGACCCTGCTCCAGCACCAGGGCGCTGCCACTCACGGCGAAGCGCACGTCGGGCGGCAGCTCGTGGAGGCGGGCGTGCAGCATGGCGCGACCGGAGGCATGCACGACGAAGGCAGCCTCGAAGCGGGCTTCGACGGGTCGGGCGCGCACCTGCCCCTCGGCGACGTGCCAGCCCACGGGCGTGCCGCAGTTGCCGACGAAGTAGGTCACCGGTGGCGCTCCGCCCGCCTTGGGCTCGGCCCGGAAGTAGCTGGCGTTGAGGGCCACGGCGAGGTCGTGCTTGCGGGCCAGGGCGCTGGGTACCTCGAGGCGACCCGCGCAGTCCTTCCCACCGCCGGGGCCGAGGCCGTCCGCCATGAGGACCTTTACGGCGACCCGGGGATCCCGGAGATTGATCCGCGCCACCACGCCCGCCAGGGGACCGGGTCGGGTGAAGCGCTCGAGGACGATCGGGTTGGCGGTGGGTGCGGCCAATGGGCTTGGCACGTGGGCCTGGGCGGATACCAGGAGCCAGGCTGCCAGCAGGGCCAGGGGGAGCATCTTCGTCAGCATGGCTTGAGCCTACCCCAGGGCCGCCGGCCCGGGGAGACCGCAGGGACCACACTGCTGCACGGAGGATCCCGTATGGCGGCTGAACCCGAGCCCGGCCCGGCCCCCAGGGCCCAGCGGCTGTTCTTGGCCCCGCCGCTACCCGAAGCCGCACGGGCCGAGCAGCGGGACAGCCCCGCGTGCTTGGCGATGTTCTGGTCCAGACTCAGGTTCGCGTCCTCATGGGTGTCACGGTGAAGGTCCATTTGCTCAGCGCCATGAATCCAGCTTTAGGGGCGTTCGGCTCTGGAACAAAATTTTGGTTCATCCGGGATTTCCGGGGAAGAAGAACCGCCAACGGCAGAGGAAACGGATGGTGCCGATAGGTTCCGACCGACCCCTGCAAGGGCCTGCTTTCGGCGCCTCTTGGCAGTTATCCCCGTTCATCCGTTTTTATCCCCG
>CAIRAS010000521.1 GCA_903876615.1 uncultured Holophagaceae bacterium | reverse complement strand
GGCCCCGTCCGTGAAGCCAAGCGAAGCGCCGGCTGAACGGGAGCAGGCCCCATGCGGGGCCTGCGATCCGGGGGGCGATGAGGCTCGCTCGCGCGATCAGGCGCCGAAGCGCTTGGAGACCTCGGACCACTTGATGTTCTCGACGAAGGTCTCGATGTACTTGGCGCGGGCGATGCCGTAATCCACCATGAACGCGTGCTCCCAGCTGTCGAGCACCACGAGCAGGTCCTGCTCGATGGGCAGGCCCAGGTGGTGCTCGGCGACGAAGTAGGTGTGCAGCTTGCCGTCGCGGCGGTTGCGGGTGAGCAGGGCCCAGCCGGGGCCGCCCATGGCAGTGGCCTTGAGGTCGGCGACGACCTTGTCCTGGCCGCCGGCGGCGTCAAAGGCGGCCTTCAGGCCTGCGCTGACAGTGCTGTCGGCGCCGAGGTTCTCGAAGTAGAGCTCGTGCAGGAAGGAGCCGTTGAAGGCCACCGCTTCGCGGCGCTTCAGCTCGCTGAACTCGTTGAAGGAGTAGTTGGGCTTGGTGTTGTCCACCGTGGCCAGGCGCTCCTCGATCTCGTTGAGCTTGCCGACGTAGCCCTTGTAGAGGGTGAAGTGCTGGTCCAGCTGGGCATCGCTGAGGCCTTTGACGGCGCCACCCTTGAGGTGGTCATAGCTCTTGGCGGTGTAGGCCATGGGAAGTCTCCTTGGGAGCGCAGGGCGCTGAGTGGGTAGTTTACCAAAAAAGTCGGGATTAGGTGAAGGGGGGAATCAGGCGGCCATTTCCCGAAGGAACCAGGCCTCTTTCTCGTGGACCTGCAGGAAGCGGGTGAGGAGGTCAGCCGTACCGGGGTCCCCGGCGGCGTTGGCCAGTTCGATGCCAGCGTGCAGGAGAGCCACGGTGGCCTCCTCGTTCTCCAGGGCCTCCTGGAGCATCGCATCCGGATCCAGCCGGGCCGTGGGACTGGAGATGGCTGCGGCTGTCTGGGCTTCGATCTGGGCCGGGCTGTGCAGGGGGATGCCGCCCAGCATGCGGATCCGCTCGGCCAGCTCGTCCACGGTGCTATCGGCAGCGGTGTAGAGCTCCTCGAAGCGCAGGTGGTAGTCGCGGAAGTGCGGGCCGGTGACGGTCCAGTGGTAGCGCTTGGCGTTCAGGGCCAGCACGAAGGCGCTGGCCAGCTCGGTGTTCAGGTGGTCGATGACGGATCGGTTCATGGGCATCTCCTCAGGAAGGCCAGCGGTTCCAGGCAGCGGGCGCAGGCCAGCGGCCGGGGACTTCGGCGTGGTTGGAGACAAGGGCGGCGATGGTGCGGCCGTCCGGAATCAGGTAGCGCAGGGCCAGCACGGTGGGCAGGCGATCTTCGGGGCCGGCGGCGCCCCGGTCCACGACCGGGGTGATCCGGGAGGCATCCGACAGTTCCAGTTCCAGGCGGTCCGGAAAGTCCTGGAGCACTGCCAGGCGCTGGTCGCGGATGGCATCCGGGAACCCCAGCATCAGGGTGACGGCCAGGGAGCAGCCGCCGGGCTCTCGGCGGGGCGCGAGCACGGCGAAGGAGGCCCGGGCCTCGGCCAGTTCCTCCTGATCCGTGGACTCGGGGGTCTTGCCTTCGGCCCAGAGGGTTTCGATCACCTGGTCTTCGACGCTCTCAGCCGTCTCGGGCTGGAAGCTGATGCCCTCGGCCAGGTCCAGCCTGAGCTCCGCCTGGCGGACGAGGAAGTCCTTCCTCGCCAGGTAGCGGGCATGCTCGGTGGCCGGCTCGAAGCTCAGGTTCATGGCGGCCTCAGACGTGCTTGGCGATGTCCGCGTCGGGGGCTGCCATGGTGCCGGTCTGCAGCCGCGTGAGGGCATCCTGGAAGCGGCCGGCGTGGAAGCGCTCGACCTTGGCCAGGGTCTCAAACCAGGCGGCGATCTCGGCAAAACCCTCTTCCCGGGCCAGGCGCGCGAACTCGGGATACATATCGGTGTATTCGTAGGTCTCGCCCGCCACGGCGGACTTCAGATTGGTCAGGGTGTCACCGAGGGGCAGGCCCGTGGCGGGATCGCCGGCCTGGGCCGCCAGGTACATGAGGTGCTTCAGGGCGTGGCCGGTCTCGCCGTCAGCACTGTGCTTGAAGAGGGCGGCCACCTCGGGCAGGCCCTCCTTCTCGGCCACCTGGGCCATCCAGGTGTAGCGGCGGTTCGCCTGGCTCTCGCCGGCGAAGGCGGCCTTGAGGTTCTGGTGGGTCTTGGACTCGGGGAAGGACATGGTATCTCCTTGGGGGGCCGCAGAGCGGCGGCCTCAAGGTAGTGCCATTGCCATGCCAAAGCAATAAGTCAAATCATTGAATGATTTTCATAAATTACAAGGCTCCCGGCCCGATGTTTTTCTCGACGGGCCGAGAGCGCTATTAACGACATGCCGAGACTTGATTCAGGCCTTGTCGGCTTCGGTAGGGGTCTCTGTTCCTTCGTCTTCCGGCTCGTCGCCCTCAGGAATGTCATTGCCGAGGGCATCCTTCTTGAGGGCCTTCTTCTGCAATTTTTCTTCCTTCTTCTTGATCCGGGCCAGATCCTTCTGACGCTTCTCGAAGTTGTAGTTGGGCTTCCTGGCCATGGCTTATCCGATCATCACGAAGGTTGGATCCACTCCTGCC
>CAIRAS010000520.1 GCA_903876615.1 uncultured Holophagaceae bacterium | reverse complement strand
TTGATGGCACGCCGACGCAGACCGGCACACGGCGCAGCCGGGTGCGTTCGAATCCCGCCCTGGTGGGTCGGCGCAAAATACGGAGCACAGTCGAGAGGATTCGGACCTCCGAGTGGGCTTGCCGAGGCGCGACTAGATGTCGCGCCGAACAAGACCGGCACACGGCGCAGCCGGGTGCGTTCGAATCCCGCCCTGGTGGGTCGGCGCAAAATACGGAGCACGGCCGAGAGGGTTCGAACCTCCGCCTGACGGACAGCGCCCCGCGCTGTCCTCCCGCTCTTTGCTGCGCTCAGTCGCGGAGTCGGAGCCTCTCTACTGCGCCGTCCACCCCCCATCCACAGGAATCGCCGTCCCGGTGATCTGAGCTGCGGCGTCGGAGCAGAGGAAGACGGCCAGCTGGCCCAGGTGCTCGATGGCGACGAACTGGCCGGAGGGCTGCTTTCCCGCCAGCAGGGCCCGGCCGCCCTCCTCGACACTGACGCCCAGCTTGGCGGCGAGGGCGACGATCTGGGGCTCGATGAGCTCGGTGCGGGTCCAGCCAGGGCAGATGGCATTGCAGGTGATCCCCTGCCCCGCGGTTTCCAGGGCCACCACCTTGGTCAGCCCCACCAGGCCGTGCTTGGCGGTGACGTAGGCGGCCTTGCGCACGGAGGCCACCAGGCCGTGCACCGAGGAGACGTTCAGGATGCGGCCCCAGCCCCCGGCCTTCATGGACGGCAGGGAGTGGTGGATGGTGTGAAAGGCCGAGGACAGATTGAGGGCGATGATCCGGTCCCACATCTCCGGCGGAAAATCCTCCACCGGGGCCGTGAACTGGATGCCCGCGTTGTTCACCAGGATGTCGAGGCCGCCCAGCCGCTCGACGGTGGCGGCCACCAGGCCCTCGGCCTCGGCGGGCCGGGTGAGGTCCGCCTGGTGGTAGGTCACGGGAACCCCCGCCTGCCCTTCCAGCTCGCGCCGGACCGCTTCCACCGCCTCGGCCTCCCGGGAGCCATTCAGCATCACGGAGCAGCCCGCAGCGGCCAGGGCCCGGGCCACGCCCAGGCCGATGCCGCTGGTGGAGCCGGTGATCAGTGCGCGTCTGCCCTTCAGCACGGGGACTCCTGCATCAGAGGGAGCGCCGGAGCAGGCGCCCCAGCTCACCCACGAAGCCGCGCCGGAAGACCAGGACGCAGACCACGAAGATGCCGCCGATGATCACCGTGATCCAGGGCCCCACCATGGTCAGCTGGGACTGGAGGGTCACCACGGTGAAGGCGCCCGCAGAGGGACCCAGCACCGTGCCGACGCCGCCGAGGAGGGTCATGAGCACCACCTCGCCGGAGGTGTGCCAGCTCACGTCGGTCAGGGAGGCCAGCTGGAAGATCAGGCACTTCATGGCGCCCGCCATGCCCGCCAGGGCCGAGGAGAGGATGAAGGCGATGAGCTTGAAGCGCTCCACCTTGTAGCCCAGGGAGCGGGCCCGGGGCTCGTTCTCCCGGATGGCCTTGAGCACCTGGCCAAAGGGAGAGTGGATGGCCCGGTAGATGACCCAGAAGCCGAGGCAGAACAGGGCGAACGTGAAGTAGTAGAGGCTCAGCGGCAGGGGCGTGCCGCCCACGGTGACGTGGCGGTTCAGGTCGATGAGACCGAAGAGGAGGCCCCGGGGGATGCCCTGGAGGCCGTCCTCGCCGCCGGTGAAGGGCAACTTCAGGGCGAGGAAGTAGACGATCTGCGCCAGGGCCAGGGTCACCATGGCGAAGTAGATGCCCTGGCGCCGGATGGCCAGGCTGCCTACCAGGTAGCCCAGCAGGCCCGCGAACAGCGTGCCGCCCAGGATTCCTAGCTCCGGTGTCAGGCCCAGGTTCTTGACCAGATGCCCGGTGACATAGGCCGCGCCGCCGAAGAAGGCCGCGTGCCCGAAGGAGAGCAGCCCGGTGTAGCCCAGCAGCAGGTTGAAGGCCGCCGCGAACAGCGCGAAGCAGAGCAGCTTCATCATGAAGACCGGATAGACCGCGAAGGGGGCCAGCAGCCCGAGGGCCAGGAGGGCGAGCCAGATGTAGCGGTTCACCTAGGCTTCCTTCCCGAACAGGCCTGCGGGCTTGACCAGCAGGACGATCACCATGATCAGGAAGATGACGGTGCCCGAGGCCGGGGCGTAGACCACCTTGGTGAAGCCCTCCACCATGCCCAGCAGCAGGCCCGTGAGGATCGAGCCCATGATCGAGCCCATGCCGCCGATCACCACGACCGCGAAGACGGTGATGATCATCTCCGAGCCCATGACCGGGCTCACCGAGTAGATCGGCGCCGCCAGCACGCCCGCGAAGGCCGCCAGGCCCACGCCGAAGCCGTAGGTGAGGGTGATCATGAGCGGCACATTGATGCCGAAGGCCTTCACCAGCTCGGGGTTCTCGGTGCCTGCCCGGAGGTAGGAGCCAAGCTTCGTGCGCTCGATGACGAACCAGGTGCCGAAGCACACCACCAGCGAGATGCCGATGACCCAGACGCGATACTTGGGGAACAGCATGAAGCCCAGGTCCACCACGCCGCTGAGGACTTCCGGCTTGCCGTCGTAGGCGTCGCCGGAGACGTTGAAGTAGTTGGTGAAGACGCCCTGGATGATGAGGGCCAGCCCGAAGGTGAGCAGCAGGCCGTAGAGGTGGTCGAACTTGCGCAGCCGCCGGAGCATGGTCTTCTCGATCAAGACGCCCAGGGCCCCCACCACCAGGGGCGCCACGATGAGCGCCGCCCAGTAGTTGAGGTGGAAGTCCGGCCGGCCGAGCAGCGGGCCCAGCATGGTGAAGCCCAGCAGCGCCACGTAGGCGCCCAGCATGTAGAGCGCCCCATGCACGAAGTTGACGATGTTGAGCAGACCGAAGATCACGGCCAGGCCGAGGCTCAGGATGGCGTAGAAGACGCCATTATTGAGCCCCAGCATGACCTGGGACATCACCGTCTGGAACGACAGGCCCATGGGGGTGTCCTCCGGAACCTCAGGCGCGGCTTACTTCTTCACCGCGGGGCAGGTGCTCTCGGAGAGCGGCATGAAGGCCTCGTCGCCGCTGACGGTCTTGACGATCTTCAGCAGATCCCACTCGCCCTTGGAGTCGGAAGGCTTCTTCACCTCCTTGAGGTACATGTCGTGCACCATGCGGCCGTCGATGCGGATCTTGCCGTTGACGGCGAAGAAGTCGCTGATGTCCATGGACTTCAGCTTGGCCATGACCGCGTCCGGGTCGTCGGTGCCGGCCAGCTTGATGGCCTTCAGGTAGTTCATGGTGGCGGAGTAGGCGCCGGCCTGGTCCATGGTGGGCATGGCCTTGTGGATGTCGAAGAAGCGCTTGGCGAAGGCGCGGGTG
>CAIRAS010000519.1 GCA_903876615.1 uncultured Holophagaceae bacterium | reverse complement strand
CGGCACCGTGCGCCTGCCGGAGCTCCTCGGCGCCGCGGGCGCCGATCGGCTCTTCCGGAGCTTCGAGACCTGGGACGAGGTCACGGCCCTGGCAGCCGGTGCCGTCCACCGGGTGGTGGCCCCCGGCGCGATCCGCGAAGAGGTCCTGCGGTGGCTCGGACCTAGCGCTTAAGCAGGATGAGGGCCACGATCCCCAGCAGCAGCAGGAAGCCGCCGACCAGGAGCAGGATGAGCGGCGTGAGGGCCGCGCACACGCCCCGCCAGGTGGCGGTCCGGTGCATGCGGGCCATGCCCATGCCGATGACCACCATGCCCGCGATCTGGATGAACAGGCCGAGGATGGGGATGAAGCCGCCGAGCTGGACGAAGGCCGAGGCGTAGCCGTAGGCGCGGATGCTCTGGGCGGTGGGGACGCCCGGGCGCAGCCCGCCCCAGAGCCAGAGGAAGAAGTGGTTCAGGGCCCCGCCCACCACCATGCCCAGGAAGCTGAAGACGGGCATCAGCAGCAGGATCGCGCCGAAGACGAAGGGCATGGCCGCGGCCAGCACCCGGTTCTCCGTCCGCCCCGCCTCCTCCAGGGCGGCGACGGCGATGCCCATGCCCGCCGCAAAGAAGACCAGCGCCATCAGCAAGAAAATGGGAATCGAGAGCAGCAGCAGGAACCGCCAGGGCGCCCCCAGGCCCTCCGTGAGGGGCACCCGCTCGAAGAGCTCCATGGGGTCCCGGAAGACCAGCTGGAACATGCCGCCCACCCGCGCCCAGAAGCCGGGGAAGGCCTCCCGATCCTCGAAGGGCACGGGTCGCGGCAAGGCTGCGGCTGCCCCCGGCGGGGCCAGGAGCGGCTGCGGATCGGTCAGCCCGAAAGCCGGTGGCAGGACGTCTTGGGGGCCGGTGGGCTCGTTCATCGGATACTCCCGGGGGGCACTAACCTATCACACACCCTTGAAGTCCCGGGGACGCAGGCCCAGCTTCTCGAGCCGGGAGAGCAGGGTGGACGCGGGCAGCTCCGCCAGCGCCGCCGCGCCGTCGGCGCCGGAGATCTTGCCGCGGGTGTGCCGGAGCAGGCGCTCCAGGTAGTCGCGTTCCTGGGCCTCCCAGGCCAGGGGCCGGCCGCTGCGCTCGGTGCGGCGGGGGAGGGCGCCCGGCGGCAGCCGCAGCTCCCGGCCCGCCGAGAGGATCGCGGCCCGCTCCAGGACGTTGTGCAGCTCCCGGACGTTGCCGGGCCAGGCATAGCCCTCCAACTGCTCCAGTAGGCCCGGGGGCAGGGCGATGGGCGGCCGGCGGTTCTCGCGGGCGAAGCGGACCAGGAAGCCCTCCGCCAGGGCCGCGATGTCCTCGGGGCGCTCGCGCAGCGGCGGCAGGTGGATGGGGAAGACGCTCAGCCGGTAGAAGAGGTCCTCGCGAAAGCGGCCCTCGGCCACGGCCTTGCGCAGGTCCGTGTGGGTGGCGGCCACCAGCCGCACGTCGATCCGGCGGGATTTCTCACTGCCCAGGGGGTCGATCTCCTTCTCCTGGATGGCGCGCAGGAGCTTGGGCTGGAGGTCCAGGGGCAGGTCCCCGATCTCGTCGAGGAAGAGGGTGCCG
>CAIRAS010000518.1 GCA_903876615.1 uncultured Holophagaceae bacterium | reverse complement strand
TCTCCGTAGTGGGCGAATACTATCCCCGGCCGTCCAAGTTCGCCAAGGCGGCACCGGGCGGCATCACCGACGGCACGACCTACCAGAACGGGTTGGCCGCCGGAGTTTCGTACAAGACCTTCAAGCACCGGTTCTCGTTGTTCGCCACCAATGCCAGTGGCACTACGGCCAATCAGGTGATGAGCGGGGACTATGGCGGTGGCCCACGACCATCCTCCCAGTGGTCCATCGGGTTCAACGTCGCCCGCGTCTTCTGATCCGGGACATTCATGATCGCATCCCCATTGATCGAGTTCATCGCGCGGGAGCACCCGGCCTTCGTCCATATCCCCTTGGGGCTGGTGGCAGTGCTGCCCCTGGCCATGCTCGCCTCCTTCTACCCGAGGCACGGAAGGACCTTGGCAGGCACTTCTTTCTTCATCGCCGCGCTCGCCTGGCTCGCCAGCACTGTCGCCCTCTTCAGTGGCCTGATGTGGGGGCGCCAGATCAACCTGATTGGTCCCTCGGGCTTCCTGCCGGTGGTGGCCAATCAAAAACAGGTCCTCCAGAAGATCCTGGAGTTCCACATCCTGGCGGCCCTTGGGGGGTTCGTCATCGGTGGGATCTGCATCTTCCTACTGTGGCGGATCTGGCGCGAAGATCTGAGAACGGCCTCTACCGGTCTTGAGCACCGTCATCATGCGGGACGGCGGTTCTGGGAACGGGGGGTGGGGACTCCAGCTCTGCTAGTGGGTTTTCTTTGGCTCGGCTTTTGGGGTTTCAGCGGGAAGCTGGGCGGCATCATGGTCTTTGGCAACGAGGAGACCAACCGCGCGGCCGCTGAGGCCGACAAAGCCAAACGGAACGACGTGGAGGCCGAATTGCCGATCCGGGCCTTGGACTATGCCAGTCTCGAGCCAGCGGAGGCTGGCCCCGTGCGCAGCAAGGCCCACGGGGATCGCTGGCGGAGGGTATGGGTTACAGCCTCAGGGATTGACGATTACAAGGCCGGCAAGCCGCTGCCGGCGGGGGCCTATGCGGTAATGCCCACCTTCACGGATGTGAAGGGCAAGCCCAGCACGGAGCCCGGCCCCCTCTACATGAAGGAGACCAAGGCCGATGGAAGCACGGCCTTCATGTTTTACTGGGCCCGGATTCCTGCGGAATTGCAGAAGGAGTTCGGCAACCAGGACAGCGTCTACTGGCGCAGCCCTGATCCCAAGCTGGCCACCTGCTTGGGATGTCACGAGAAAGGCGGAGTTCCGGCGCAATAGGGACCGGTCGTCAAGGGCTACATGGAAGCCCTGAGTGCGGCGATGGCTTGAGGAAGTCCAGCCGGATTGGTTCCTCCGCCCTGGGCGAGATCCTTCTTGCCGCCGCCCCGGCCATTCAGAGCCGGGAGCATGGTCTTGAACAAGGCACCGGCATCGAAGGGAAGATCCGAGGAGACGGAGACCAGTGCGGCCACCTTGTCTTCGGAGGCCTTGGAAGCCAGCACGATGACGGCGCTGTGGTGCCGGGTGCGCACCTGGTCCATGAACTCCCGCAGGGCGTTGCCCTCCAGCCCTTCGACGATCGCGGTGACCAGGGTGACGCCCTTCACCAGTTCCACTTGCTCGGCACTGCCGCCGCCACCGGCTGCCTTCAATTTGGCGTCTTTAAGATCCCGTTCCAGCTGGGTAATTCGTTGATCTTTGGCTGCCAGCAGATCGGGAAGAGCTTCCCGGTTGGCGTTGACCCGCCTCGAAAGTCCCTGGATCAGGGCTTCATCGGCTTGGAGCAATTCGAGCGCCATCTCG
>CAIRAS010000517.1 GCA_903876615.1 uncultured Holophagaceae bacterium | reverse complement strand
GCCTGAGGTGTTACCCCTGCCTGCCCCTGGTCACCTCCGCCTGCCCCATGCGACCCTGGGGGCGTGTCCGGATACGCCCTCCTGGTCCTCATCGGCGCCCTCTACGCGTCGTCCTGGTGGCTGCATCCCCTGAAAGCCTGCCCGAAGTGCAAGGGCACCTCCCGGCACTCCGGCTCGGTCCACAAGACGAAGTTCCGGTTCTGCCATCACTGTGCCGGCAAGGGCCGCGTGCCGCGGGCCGGGGCGCTGGTGCTCATGAAGATGGGCGCGATCAAGGACCCGGAGCGCACCGGGAGCCTCGGGTGGGCCCGCAGGAACCGCCGGGGCTGATTTTCCGTAGCCTGTGTTGTACTGGACTTCCAGAAATATCTGAACGTACAGTACAAGGGCATGAGCAGGGAGAAGCCGATGACCGAGTTCACGCCCGAACAGCGCGCAGCAATCTCCTTCGCCGCACTGGTCCAGGCGAACGCGCCCTGGCGCGACATCCTCGTCCACCGCCTCAGCTTCACCGAGTTCGGCTGGGACCCGCTGTCCCAGCTCTACGGCTCGGTCGCGTCGGGCCTGGCGAAGCTCTACCTCGCCCCAGGCTGTGCCGCCGGGCTGGGCTTCGCCGCCCTCGACGCGGAAGACGCGGAACTGCTCCTCGCGGAGTGGATGCGCCTTCTCAAGCCCCCCGCTGCCGAGACCACCGCCATCAGCACGCCCCGGAAGGAACTCCCATGAGGATCAGGATCGCCGCCGCTCTCATCGCTGCCGCCCTCACCGCGCTCGGCTCGGCCGCTGCCGTGGCCGGCATGAGCTTCGACGGCCCGCACGCCGCGCACACGTCCGCGATGAGCTTCGACGGGCACGGCGGGTAGCCAGGACTGCGGCCGGCAGCGCACTCTGCCGGCCGCACGGGAAGCCCCCGCGGTACGACCCTGCCGCGGGGGCTTCCTTATGCCCGGGGGCGGACCCTGGAGCCGCGGCGGCGGACGGTCTCGATGAGCCCCTCGTCCCGGAGGACTTCCAGCGCCTTGCGCACCGTGCCGCGCGACACCCCATAGGTATGCATCAGCTGCGGCTCGCTCGGCAGCGCCTCGCCGGGCCCGAGGCCGCCGGAGCGGATGTCCGCGCGCAGGATCGCTGCTAGCTGCTGGTAGTAGGGCTCCTCGGCCCAGCGGTCAATCTCGCGCGCCATGCCTAGAAGTTAGTCCCGGGCCTGTCACACCCGCACCGCAGGTACCAGGTGTCACGGATGGACGTACAAGACAAGCGGTCTGGGGTTAGGCAACGCGGGCAAGGGGTCACGGCGGCGGCCGGTCCCCGGGCTCGGTCACGTACAGCCCGCGGCCCAGGCTCGTCTCGATGAGCCCCGCCCCCCGCAGCAGGTCCAGTGCCCGCTCGACAGTGTTCTGGCTCACCCCGTACTCCTGGCGCAGTGCCAGCTTCGAGGGGAGCCTGCGGCCGGGCGGGATCTCGCCCGCCGCGATCTGCTCACGCAGGATCTGCGCGAGCTGCTCGTAGAGAGGCGTCTTCCCCTCGAAGTCCAGCGCCATGCCGGCGACCTTAGGGTCAGGGGGGACGCCCCCATCATGCCCGGTGTACCCCATGGCAATCGCAGGTCACGGGGGGTACCTTGGGGTACGTGGGCATTTCAGGGGAGGGCGGGCGCCTTCGCGCGCCCGGGGAAAGACGCGGCACCGGTAGCCTTGAGGGCTTCCCGCCT
>CAIRAS010000516.1 GCA_903876615.1 uncultured Holophagaceae bacterium | reverse complement strand
TTCCAACAGTTGCCGCACTTCAGCCCTCAGCGTCTCCGCTTCCGGCTTGGACAGGCGGGAGGGATACCCCGCGTATGCCCACTCATACAACGATGTGCGGGCCTCCGCGTCTGGTGACTCCCACACCTTCAGCGCCGCTTCGAGTTCGGCGCGGTCCGATTTGTTAGTCATGGCTTAATCCTTCTCCATCCATTCACCCAGGAGCCGAGCGTCCACAGCCGATTGCAATGGCGGCATTCCCATCCAAGCCCGACTTGGTTCTTCAGCCCCACCCTGCCGCATTCCCAGCAGTACCGAGTCACAGAACGGAGCACCAGAAGCCTATCCTCGGGTAGTAATTTCGCTACCGTCTGCATGGCGTAATCCAGAGCGGCGCTCATCCCTTGCCCCCTTCCGGCTCCACCGCTACATCCTGGCACTCATGGCAAATGGTTTCCGTGTGCCTACTCCCAGACCAGCCAAGGCGTTTTAGCTGCTTGTCAACGCCTCTCGCATCCCATCCACCTTGAGCGAGTGAGGTCAACGACAATTTCTCTTCGGTTCCGCACGCATCGCATGTTACGGTCATCACGGGATCATTCACCATTTCCGATTCCCTTTCCTGCGGCCCCCCTCCGGCTCCACCTTGCTACCCCCGCACCTCGGGCACGCCACCCCCGGGAACACGCTCGTTCGCGTGCCTGAGCCGCCGCAGGATTGGCAGGCTGGCTCCGCGGCTGGCTCCTCCGGCTGATCGCTAAGAATAGCGTTCCCGCAAGTTATTCGGCTTGAATCCTCTTCATGTGATGCGATGAACGTCAACACGTCGTAACCCGCTCCCTTCAATGCAGCCTCATGCTGCAAATACGGGTGAAAGTCTGTATAGTCCCCGTCCGTCTGGATGCCGTGCCTCAATGCTTCGTTGGTCTTGTGCATCGGCGTCAACTTACACACGTACAGCGCTGGATCAAAGTAGTTCAGTAGCACATCCGGGTCGATCTTATACCCAGCCACGGCGAAGTTGAGCGTGATTTTCCTACCTGTTGGCACAATCCCGTCCATGATCCGAGAAATCTGGTCCAGGCTACAGGCGTTGTCCCTGAACATCAGACGGCGTTCGGTTGGGTCGGTTGAGTTGATGCTTAACTGAAGTCCCGCCTCCCCGCCATATAGACGGTTCTTCATTCGCATCCAGTTATGAATAAACGTCTTCAACCATTCGTTGTGCTTAGGCATCATGGTACTAACAACTGGATGCACATGGAACGCATCGTTCAAATGAGTGTGCAGCCATTTCCCACAGTCGAGCACGGCTGGATTCCATGTCGGCTCTCCCATCCGAGCGAAGTGAACGTTCAATCTCTTCGTAACCGTCACTTCAGGATGCAATTGAACGGCGGCTAATACCTGTCCGGTCAAATCATAGGACGTGGCATTCTTCCCAGGCCCCACCTTGGGAACATCACAGAAGTTGCATCCCATCGAGCATCCGTACTGCGCGGAAATCGTCACAACCCACTTCTCAGCTAAAGGCATGATGGGTTGATGACGCACGGCTTTGTGCTGGTTTAGGTTGACATCCTTTCCGTAATCCCCAAGGGACAGAAATTCCAGCAAACCATGCTCTCCTTGACCTATACAAATGTCTCCCGTAGGAACGGGAATCCTCCGCAGGATGTTCACAGGGAACCTCTGCTACTCTTGGATGGCCCCCCCGGCTGGCTAACTTCGTAATGCCCCGGACATCTCCCTGGTGGCTGCCCCTTTTCCTTGCCGCAGATCCAACAGGCGGTCACCATTACCAACGCTGGATTGGCGATATGTGGCATGTCGGGGGTCGTCGGCTGGAGAGCGGCGCGAATCTGCTGTAGCACGTAGTCATCTTGGCCGCTCGACCGCAAACGCTCATCATTGCCGGCGAGTTCCAGCCCCGCCCGCGCCTTGGTCAACTGGCGCTCGGCCCTCACCGCCCGCGCCTCCATCTGATTGCACTCGTCGCGGGCGTAGACGTTTGCCTGCCGGATGTCGGCAAGCTGGGCCTTGAGGGCGGTGATCTCGCGGTTCTGCGTAGATTGCTGGCTGTAGCAGTCGCAGGCTTTGCGGTTACCACAGCAAGGGCACAACGCCTTCACTTCTGGCATGATTCCTCCTGTTCCCGCGCGTCGGCGGGTCCTTGGTACTTAGTTAGAGGGCAAGGGGAGTACATCTCTACTTCCCCTCCCCCATTCCCACTCCCCCCATTTCCTACCGCCCTACACCACCCTCTCCCGCCTTCTCATTCCCCTGGCCACTGCCAGCATAGCCAGCCCCAACCCCACATAGACCAGGGTAGCCGGCTCCGGGGTATCCACCGCCACCAGCCCCAGCATCTCCTGGCTCTCCCCTCTTGGCGTCGGCCTCCACACCACCAGCTCCTGGTAACCCTCATACCCGGGCTGTGCCACATAGGCCCCGGTGGCCCATGCCAGCTCCCCTGCCGCCCCGCCTGGTAGCGGCGCCGCCGGTGAGAACAGCCCCCACAGCGCCCACTGGGCGTCAGCATGGGGGCCGGGATGCCCCAGGATGTTATCCACCAGCCAGTATGCCACCCCATACAGCGGCCTATCCTGCTCCGGCAAATCCGCCCAGGTGAGCCTGTCAGCCTCCCAGGTGTGACCCATGGGGATGCCAATGTACAGGTCATCGCAGGCCACCAGGGTCGTTACCCCGTTCACGGTCACAGCATACGGCCCGATGGACTCCCCACCCGCGGACTCCCCGCTCGTTCCCGTCAACTGCAACAGGTCCGCCTTCGCCATCATGGGCAAAAGCGCGACCATCATAACCATTCCAACCAC
>CAIRAS010000515.1 GCA_903876615.1 uncultured Holophagaceae bacterium | reverse complement strand
TCCAGGGCACGGGCCAGGCGCCGACGGTGTGGGATCCCTCGCGGATCGCCATCATCTTCGACCACCGCGTGCCGGCGGAGTCCCCCAAGACCGCCACCAACCACAAGAAGATCCGGGGCTTCGTGGCGGCCAACGGCATCACCAAGTTCCATGATGTGCGCGGCGACGTGGGCGGCATCTGCCACCAGATCCTGCCGGAGTACGGCTACGTTCGCCCCGGCTTCGTGGTGGTGGGCACCGACTCCCACACCACCAGCCACGGGGCCCTGGGGGCCTTCAGCTTCGGCGTGGGTGCCACGGAAATGGCCTCGGCCTGGGCCCTGGGCATCGCCGTGAACATCGAGGTCCCGGCCACCATCAAGGTGGTGGTGTCGGGCGCCTTCCCCTCCATGGTCGGCCCCAAGGACCTGATCCTGCACCTCATCGGCCTGCTCACGGCCCAGGGCGCCAACTTCAAGGTGCTGGAGTTCCACGGCGAGACCATCCGCCAGATGAGCACCAGCGGGCGCATCGCCATCTGCAACATGAGCGTGGAGGCCGGCGCCACCTCGGGCATCGTCCCCGGGGATGCGGAGACCGTCCGCTACCTGCGCGAGGAAGCGGGCGTCACGGATGCCATCGACTGCGTCACGCCGGATGCCGATGCGAGCTACGTCCGGACCGTGGAGATCAACGTCTCAGCCCTGGTGCCGCAGATCGCCTGTCCCCACATGGTGGACAACGTGAAGCCCATCGATCAGGTCCTGGGCATCCCCGTCCAGCAGATCGTCATCGGCAGCTGCACCAACGGTCGCCTGGATGACCTGGCCGCCGCAGCGGACATCCTCCGGGGCAAGAAAGTCGCCGAAGGCACCCGCATGCTGGTGTTCCCGGCCTCGAGCAAGATCTTCGCCCAGGCCCTGGACAAGGGCTACATCCATGACTTCATGCGGGCCGGGGCCGTGGTCATGAACTCTGGCTGCGGGCCCTGCCTGGGGGTCCACGAAGGCGCCCTGGGGGATAACGAGGTGGCCCTCAGCACCACCAACCGCAACTTCAAGGGCCGCATGGGCAACCCCACGGGCGAGGTCTACCTCTGCAGCCCCGTAGTGGCCGCCGCCTCCGCCATCACCGGCGTCATCACCGATCCGAGAAAGGGCTGAACCATGCCGAAAGTGATCATCGCCCTCGAGAACGACATCAGCACCGACGACATCTACCCGGGCCGCTTCATGGCCACGGTGCTGCCCACGGAGACGCCCCAGTTCGCGTTCTTCGACCGCACCGACTTCAACGCCGCGCTGAAAGCCAAGGCTTTCCCGCCCGGCTCGGTCATCGTCGGCGGTGAGAACTTCGGCTGCGGCTCCAGCCGGGAGCAGGCCTGCTCGACGCTGAAGGGCTACGACCTCGCGGTGGTCGCCCGGAGCATCTCCCGCATCTTCCTGCAGAACAGCATCAACCTGGGCCTGCAGGTGGTCATCTGTCCCGGCATCGAGGCGAGCGTGGGCGACGACCTGGAGATCACCGCGGACCAGGTGCTGAACCGCAGCACCGGGAAGGGCTATGACCAGGTGAAGCTGCCCGCCGCCCGCAAGGGGATCATGGACGCGGGGGGGCTCATCGCCTACACCCGGGCCCGGCTCATGGCGCGGGGCTGACCGACCTCGGCTTCAGCAGTCTCGGGAGAAGGGTGTCGGCCATAGGTGCGCCATGGAAAACGCCTCGGCGTTTCGGGCCAGGTCGCTCCCCGCGGCCCAGGACAGGGGTTCCGTCTGCTCCAGCTCCGCGGCATCAACCCAGGCGTTCATGAAGGCGACCACCTCAGTCGGGCTGAAGAAAATCCCGGGAACCCCCAGGACCCGGACCACTGGCAGACCGCTCTGGCGGGGCCAGCTCCTCGCGTCCAGCAGCTCGGTTTCCTGGATGTAGAAGCCAGCGCCATCGAGGAGCTGGACCATCTCCCGGGACACCACCAGCTCGCCGAGGGTGAAGAGCTGCAGGCCAACCTCAGGTTCCAGTTCCTTCACGGCTTTGACAGGATCCATGGTGTGCCTCCCGGAGTGCCCAGGCGGGTCCAAATCCGCCAGGATACTGCCCGTCTCATCGACGGGATGGGAGGAAACCTTAGTCTTGACAATTTGTGCTGAAAATAACTAGACAAGTCGTTCAATATCAAAAGATATATAGATCTTAAAAAACCCAAAACAGCGTGCCCAGAGCCGCCGGCTACTCCGTGGACTCCTGGGCATCCTCGGGGCAGGGATGGTGGTGGTTCCGGATGGCATGGAGGGCCAGGTCGTAGTCCGGCTCCCGGGTGAGCTCGGTCACCAGCTCGGTGTGCAGGACCGTACCGTTCTCGTCCAGGGCCACCACAGCCCGGGCCAGGAGGCCGCGCAGGGGGCCGTCCGTGAGGGTGACGCCAAAGGTCTGGCCGAACTCCGGGTGACGGAAGGCCGAGGCCGTCACGACCCGGTCCAGCCCCTCGGCACCGCAGAACTTAGACTGCGCGAAGGGCAGGTCCATGGAGATGCAGAGCAGCACCGTGTCAGGGAGGTCGGCGGCGGCGTGGTTGAACCGGCGGACGCTCTCGGCGCAGGTGGCCGTGTCCAGGCTGGGGAAGATGCTCAGCAGCACCCGCTGGCCTTCCAGGTCCACGCTGGTGAGCTCGGTCAGGTCCTTGCGGGTGAGGGTGAAGGGCGGCGTCGCGATCCCCGGCAGGGGCAGCTCGCCGCAGGTGTGGGTGGGAGCGCCATTCAGCATGAGGGTGGCCATGGAAAACCTCCGAGCGGGGTCATCCTAACCCGAATCCCCAGTGTCGGGGGGCATTCTTGACCTGGGTATCCGGCAGCCGACCAGCGGATCCTCGGTCAGGGCGAACAGTCAGGGCTCTTGGCTGGGGACAGGGTCTGGCCGTAGTCCCAGATTCCCTGCACACCTGGTTTTCCAAAGCTTTTCTTTGACGGGGATAAAAAGGGATGGAGGGGATGGCCGCGAAGCCCACGGGCGAGGTGTCTTGGGGAAGGGCGGGGAAAGCAAAAGGATCTTTTAACCACCGATGAACACCGATTAAAAGCTGATAAAGAATGAGATAAAATTTTGATAGTTGTTTTTATTATGCCCTCATCGGTGTTCATCGGTGGCTGATTTGCCCTTCCTGCCGAAGATCAAGGCGGTTTCAGTGATGGGCACGGGCTCAACCCGCATGGGCCCGCCGGAGGCGGCTTCCGGCTACGCCGGAAGTCATCCAGGGGCGCCACGGCCGCGCTCTCTGGGGCGCGGCAGCGGCACCCCTGGATGGAGCCCCATGCTGAAGCTGCTGCTTTATCCCCATCCATCCTTTCCATCCCCGTCCAAAAAAAGTCCTGCCTTCGTCTTGAGCCTTCGCCGGGGCGCTGTCCGCGGGCCTGGGCGATACTGGGGACGGAGGTCCCTATGAAGATCCTGCTCCTCGGCTCTGGCGGCCGGGAACATGCCCTGGCCTTGAAGCTCAAGGGCGCGGACCTGACCTCGGCCCCGGGCAGCGATGCCCTGGCGACCCTGGGCGCCCGGGTGGACCTGGACCTGGAGAACCCCGCCGCCGTGGCCGCCTGGTGCGCTGCGAACCGCCCGGACTTGGTCGTGCCCGGGCCGGAAGTGCCCCTGGTGGCCGGTGTGGCTGATGCCGTGCGTGCTCTGGGCATCCCGGTCTTCGGGCATGGCGCCGCCACGGCGCGCCTGGAGGGCAGCAAGGCCTTCGCCAAGGCCTTCATGGAGCGCCACCACCTCCCCTGCGCGGCCAGCCACACCGTGACCGACCTGGCCGCGGGCGAGGCGCTGATCCGGTCCTGGTCCCACGGCTTCCCCATCGTGCTCAAGGCTGACGGCCTGGCGGCTGGGAAGGGCGTGGTGCTGGCCGCCACCGAGGCCGAGGCCCTGGCGACCTTCCGGGACTTCCTGGCGGGGCAGTTCGGTGAGGCCAGCAAGACGGTGGTCCTCGAGGCGCCCCTGATGGGCATGGAGCTGTCCCTGCACGTGCTGGCAGATGTGGATGCGGACCACGCGGCCTACGCCCTGCTGCCCGCCTGCCAGGACCACAAGCGCATCTTCGACGGCGACCAGGGCCCCAACACCGGCGGCATGGGCGCCTTCGGCCCGCTGCCCTTCCTGCGGCCCGAGGACATCGAGCTCATGCGCACCCGGCTGGTGGAGCCCACCCTGCGGGGCCTGCAGGCCGATGGGCTGGTGGCCCGGGGCGTGCTGTTCCTGGGTGTCATGTGGACAGCCCGGGGGCCCGAGTTGCTGGAATACAACGTGCGCTTCGGCGACCCCGAGACCCAGGTCATGATGCAGCTGCTGGACGAGGACCTGGCCGAGCTGCTACTGGAGGTGGCCGAGGGCCGCCTGGTGACCCGCGACCTCAAGCTCAAACCCCACACTGCCATCGCCGTGGTGCTGGCCGCCGAGGACTACCCGGCCGGCGCCAAGAAGGGCGTGCCCATCAGCATCGGCCTCACGGAGGTCACCGTCATCCACGCGGGCACGCGCCAGCAGGACGGGCAGTGGCTGACCAACGGCGGCCGCGTGCTGAACCTGGCCACCTCCGCCCCGGACCTCGCCGCCGCCCGCGCCGCCATCGAAGCCGCCCTCCCCGCCGTCACCTGGCCCGGCCGCCAGGTCCGCCACGACATCGGCCTCAAGGCCCTGCAGCACGCCGAGGCGGGGAAGACCGTTCAGGACGCCTGGTGAACCGCTCAAGAGCCCGATCCACCGTTCCCTGGGTTCCGGTGGTCGCGCCAGAGGACTCCCCTACGCTTGGTTGAGAGGGAAATCCCATGACGTATCAGGCGATCAAGTACCGAATCTGGGCGAGGCTGGCCTGTGTACCTAAACCTCTGTTTGAATGGGGTCCCTTTCTCTCCCTCGCATTCCTGCTGCAGGCCTTCCCGCCCTTGCAGCAGCTGGCCGCAAAATGGCACGGGGACTTCATCTTTGGGCTACTGGGTGGTCTCTCGGTCATTCCACTGGTGCTGCCCCGCGGGCGGATGACTGGCTTATCGGGGTGGATGAAGGCCTGGGGGCTGAGCCTCTTCCTGGTGAGCGTGGCCATCGGTGGATTGGGTGATTTCTTCACCGGCTTCCTGATTGGATACCGGGGCATTCCCGGGCTTGCGTTCACCGAGGCGAATCCCTGGCAGTACTTCTTCACTCTGTTCTCTGTGAGCCTCTTGCTTGGGATGGCCTTCTACCGGCTCGCGGGCCATCGCCAGGAAGCTGAGCGCCAGCGAGAGCTCGCGAACGTGGCCGCCCAGGCGGCGCTCCGGGGGAAGGTTGCACCGCATTTTATCTTCAACGCGCTCAACACACTGCACGCGCAGATCGAGGCCGATCCCAGGGAGGCCCAGGCCACCACGGAACGCTTGGCCGAGTTGTTCCGTCGGGTGGTGGAAGCGGCGAATTACCCCACCATTCCGCTCAAGCAGGAGCTGGCCTTCGTGGAGGCCTACCTGGGCATCGAGCGGGCGCGGCTGGGCGATCGGCTGCGGGTGACGGTGGACGTACCCGAAGCCCTGGAAGCGGCCCAGGTGCCGCCCCTGTCCCTGCAGGTGCTGGTGGAGAACGCCGTCAAGCACGGCGTCGCCCCTCTGGAGCAGGGCGGCGAGGTGCGCATCGGTGCGGAGCAGAAGGAGC
>CAIRAS010000514.1 GCA_903876615.1 uncultured Holophagaceae bacterium | reverse complement strand
GGCGGCCAGCTCTACGTCTTTGACCTCAAGACCCTCCAGCCCACCTTCACCGGCCAGAGCACCACACCCATGACCCTCACGCCCATCTACCAGTTTGCCGTGAGTGGGGCGTGGACGGTGGGGGAGGGGCTGCTGTACAGCACGGAGACCCCCGCCAAGACCCTTAGCGTCCGCCAGCTCGAGGGCACTCCGCAGCAGGTGGCCTTGCCCGTCAGCATCGAGCTCAACCCGCCGGAGGGCTATGTGCTGGCCAACGGGAGCATGAGCTTCCAGGCCACCACCTCGGGCGCCCTGGCGGGCCCGGTGAGCTGGTCCATCGCCGAAGCCGGAGGCGGCAGCATCGGCCAGGACGGCACCTACCTGGCACCTGGCACCACCGGGGCCTACACCGTCAGGGCCACCCTCATCCAGAACACCTCGGCCATTGCCGAGGCCAAGGTGGTGGTGGCGGACGTGGCCCTGGAACCCAGGACTGCCAACGTCACGACGGGGGAGACCCTCGCCTTCCAGTCCAGCGGTAACACCGCCTCCGGACAGCCCTCCTGGACCGCCAGCGCCGGGAGCATCAGCCCCAGCGGCCTGTTCACGGCCCCCGCCATGGACGGGACGGTGGAAGTCTCCTACCAGGTCGGCAGCCGGCTGGCCAAAGCCTTCGTGACCGTGAAACGGGCCAAGGGACTGGTCATCCGGCCGGCCCTGCTCATCGAGGAGGCTGGCACCTACTCCGTGAAGGTGACCCTGCGCTCCGCCAGCGGGCAGACCACCCAGGCGACCGCCTCCTTCACGGCAGAGGCAGGCACCACCGCCCAGGAGGTCTGGTTCAGTGCCGCCGCCCTTCAGGCCGACCTCGGTGAGGATGGACCCTACGATGTGGCGGAAGTGGTGCTCATCCGCCAGGAGAAGGACGACCTCAAGGTGATGGCCGTGGCGGTGGAGCTTGGGAAGACGATAGCCGTCAAGTTGTCAGAGCTGAATGCAGAGTAGAGGTGAGTAAACATGGAACCGTTTGCCCTGCTATCAATCAAGAAGTGGTTCCGGCTCCTGGCCGTACCGTTGGTCCTGGCCATCAGCGTTCTGCCTGGCCTGGCCCAGGACTACCAGGCGAATAACTACTCGGATGGTGGCAAGAAATTGAAGCTGCCGGACAAGATCTTGCCCAATGTCACGATCAGGGACGGGGTTGTGTTCTCGTCCCAAGCCTCAGGCCTCAGTATCCGAATGCAGCTGAATATTCCCATCCTCCGTTGCGTGACGTCGCGGGCTCCAGGCGAGTCCTTTCCTGGTTTACTGGGTGGGCTTAGCTACTTGGAGCAGGCAGTCTCCGACGGCCTGGTAAGCAAGACATCACGGGTCACGCTATACATCTACGTGGAGCGCCTGCCGGGCTCTCCGGAAGGCCAAGTCCGCCTTTCGGGCCTCTCTTTCAACGACCCCATCCGTTCGAATGTAGAAGTAGCGACCCTGAATGGGAAGGAAGTCACAACCTATGACGCACCGCTAATGACCGGAACCCTCGCCGAAGGTGGACTTCCTGCTAAGTGGAACATTCTGCAGTTCGCTTGGGATTCCAAGAAAGTGAAGTTCGGCTCCCCGCAATTCACTTATGACAACCATGTGGACGAGTTATTCCGCCTGGTTCACGACAAGAAGAGTATCGCCCCGGCCCCCGGGAAGAACACCATCTGGCTGAAAACCAAGTGTTCGGTTCCTGGGGCCATGGGAGTCATGAACTTACGGGTCCACCTCTACGGAATGATCGAGTTCGGCGCCATGGCACCGATTATTTTCGTCCATGGAACGAACGCTTCTCATACCACCTGGGAGGAGCCTGACACGACATCAGAAAAGCAGAGCACACTGAAGGATGGCAGTGGGTTCGCTCGCGCCCTTGATAATTCACCCACAGTGAACCCCAAGGGCAATCCCCAAACTGATCTTCGAGGCCAATATGCAGGCCCATGGTTTTATAAAATCGACCTTGGACCTGCGGGCCTATATGACGGTCCCGAAATCAAGGATTCCATCGTCCGGAAGGGCAAGGATCGTTACATTGAGCAACTACCAGACTACAAAAACGACTCGAGTGGAAATGCTAGCTTCGAGTTCTCTGCGATGCAATTGAGGTTCCTCATCCCTCATGTGCTTGAGGCATACGGGATGAATGTGGGGGAGGGGGTTGGTGCAAACTGCCACCTGATCGCCCACAGCAAGGGGGGCAGTGATTGCCGATGGTTAGTGACAAAAGAACTTCGGAAATCTTCCACGCAAAAGGAAAAACAAGTAGGGGATACAACCTTCAAGGTCCTTGGGTTCGTCAGCTTGGGTACACCCTTTCAGGGAACCCCAGTCTCTGATGTGGGCTACACCATCCGCCAACTTGGAGGTGGCGGTGTTTCTGCTGTTGATGCTGGGCAAGGGGTGTCTCCCCTTGTTAGAAAAAACATCGAAGATGCGGCAGACACGGTGTCCCTGATACTGGGTTACACTCCATCTAAAATCCCAAAAGGAGCCGCCTTGAGGGATCAACGCTATCAAGTCGAGATGGGAACCACCGGGTGGGCCAGCAGACATATATCATACGATGATTGGCAACCGTTCATTAAGAATGGTGGGCTGAATTATTCGGTGGCTGGGGACGCCGACATGGATGGAGACAAGGACATCAGCTTGGAGGAGTGGAAAGTACTGGGTCCAACGGGTTGGTATTTGAAGCCTCTCACGCACAGCGGAATGACCTCCACTTACGGGCTCCTGGCGACGACCGGAGATAACCTGAGGTTGGAAACCATAAGAGGTCCTGATGCAATCGATGAACAAGGGAACCATAGGGCCCAGAGCAGGATCGTGATTCGCGGTGGAAGCCTTACGCAATGGATGCCGAACGACCTGGTGACACCGTACTCAAGCGCCCTGCCCAGGGAACTGGAAAACACGCCGATGCAAAATCGGGTGATCTTCAGGCGGGCCTTCCTGGAGTACTTCAAGGCCAGGCGAGACTCCAGAGGAGGCAACCCTCCCAATGTGGATGCGGGGAATCACTCCATGTTGAAGGCCCTTCCCGTGACGATAGGAATTCTTAACCTCCTGAAGGACAAGTATCCTCCAACTTATGGAGGGTCTAAATGAATAAAATATTGATATTTATAATAGGCTGTATTTTAACGATAGCTTGTCGTAATGGAAGACAGTTAAATAACGATTCTCCCAATTTTTGGGTGAAACATGAAACGGTTGAATTCAAAGTGAAATTTCTGGATGCAAGATTTGAAGGTGGTGATGTTGATTTTCCATATTTTGTCAAATCAATAAATGGGCATGATGCGATACTATTTTTTGTTGGCCATGTAGGAAATAGTCACTGGGTTCTCTATGACCTTCAGGCCAGAGAGTGGACACGAATTCTGTCGTTCGTCGATCCGACACCCTACAGGGAACGGGTTGAAGATAGGAATGCAAATCGGGTAGAAGATGAGAAGAAGTACGTCATAGAAAAACGAAAGTACGAGGCAGAAGTGGAGCGCCTCATCACCCCCATTCTGGAGCGGTCGAAACGGTACTACAGGGATTTCCCCGAGAGGTGGAGTCATCCTGCAGGCGACCGCATTACCAGAGTCCGCCCACCAGAGGCCGCCTTCTTCGACTACATGAAGGATGGGGGCTACGCCGTGGAGTACAGGAAGGGTGGAGGCGGCTGGTGGGGTGGCGAGAAACAGACCGTCCGAAAATACGAGCAGTTCACGGGTACCAAAACGATGTTCTTCAAGGGCCACCCTGTATTCCAGGTACAGGACGAGATGATGAATGACCATACCTACGTCCTCGATAATTTTCGCACGGTGGTCTACAAGCACCGGTCCACGGATTCCATCAAACTTGACATCATGGACCTGACCGAATTGTGGGCGGCTCAGGAAGAGCCTTCACCCAAGATCTGGACCAGACACGAAACCATTGAATACAAATTGAGCAATCTCTATCCCAAGGAATTATTCAAAGAATTTTCAGGTTCCCCGTATCGTTTCTTGTTCTATGTGAAGCTGAAGAATGGTCACGATGCCCTGTGCTGCAACCTGCGCATGGAATTCCTTGGCACCGAAGACGAACACTGGGTGTTATATGACTTCCAGACAAAGAAATGGAAGGTGCTCCTGTCCTTCTTGAATCCAGGGCAGGACGACACCAGTACCCTCGCCTACGACAAAGCCCGTGCAAAATTCCTAGAGGAATCTCGACGAATCATTGATCCACTCTTGAAACGACCCGATCAGCATGATGACCTGCCATTTCTGATCACCCCGCCGCCCCAGGGCCAGGACTTCAATTACAAAATAGAGAAAAAGGCGGTGTATCCCGCCCCTCCGGAAGCACAACGAGGATGGTGGGGATCGAGTTCTCAACCCAAGCAGAAAGAACCACCATCAGTGAGCAGCGTGACCACGTATGCGAAAGGGCAACCCGTATTTCAGGTCGGGGATGACCGAATGGGGGAACATACCTTCGTGCTGAATGACCTCAGCAGGGTGTTTTATCTTCGGCAAACCAGAGATTCGCTTTGCATCGACATCATGGACCTGACAAATCAATGGGAAGATGAGGTGAAAGCCGATGGCAAGAGAGCTGCTGACCGTCCTGGTCCTGCTGCTGGGTCTCGGTAGGCCCCTCTTGGGCCAGACGACCGCCGCCTCGGCGAGGCCGGAGTTGCTGGTGACGGTGGTGGTGCCGGTCAATGGCGACCGCGCCGAGGTGGCACTGCCCGTGGATGCCTGCGATTCCCTGCGGGTGGCCACCCGGTTTGACACGGACCAGGGGCAGGCCAGCTTTGTAAAGCCCGACGGCACGGTGCTGCCCTGGGCCGAGGACACGCCGGGCCTGCTGTTCCAAAAGGATGAGGCCCCGGTGGAGGCGGACGGCACCGGAGGCGGCTTTGTGTATCAGGCCATCGTCCCAAACCCGACCACCGGGAACTGGAAGCTGCTCCTGCGGTGGCCGGAACCCCAGTGGGCGGGGACGGGCACCCTGGTCTACGCCACCTGGCTGGGCAGTAAGGTCGAGATGAACGTCTTCGTGCCTGGCTCGGCCTTCCCCCAGGGCACCCCGGTC
>CAIRAS010000513.1 GCA_903876615.1 uncultured Holophagaceae bacterium | reverse complement strand
GGTGCCATGTCCAGGGCGCGAGCATGTACTTCGAGTCCACGGGCCCCCTCACCATCGACCCCCAGAGCCTGCGCCTCAAAGCTGAGATTCCGGTGGTCCAGCAGAATCTGGCCTGCGCCATCAACTCCATGGTGCTGTGCATCTTCACCACCTACGGCATGATCCCCAGACAGGTCCACGAGCTGGACCCCAAGAGCCGCCTGTATCGCACGATCACCTACCTGTTCGAGCGCAGCGGCCCCATGTACCGTCTGATCACGAAGCTCAAGCTGCGGCCTCTGACCTGGTTCGAGCAGTGGCTCACCTTCGTCACCGGCCAGACCTTCACCTCGGGGCACCTGCAGGAGATCGGGGAGCGGATCTTCAACCTCGAGCGCATGTACAACCTGCGCGAAGGGCTGACCGGCGCCGACGACACCCTGCCCCACCGGATGCTGCACGAGTCCACCTTCCCGCACCTGGACTCGGGCCACCCGCTGGATCAGCTGCTGCCGACCTACTACCGGATCCGGGGCTGGGACGCACAGGGAGTGCCGCTGCAGCGCACCCTCGACCGCCTCAAGGTGCGGACATGAGCGTCACCGTCGAGCTGACCTATGACCTGGCCAAGGCCCTGGGCGTACGCCGCCTCGAACTGGAGGGCACACCCACCCTCCGGCAGGTCCTGGCCCTGACTCGGGACCGCTTCGGGGCCGAGGGGGCGACCTTCGATAAGCTGACCCGGGTGACGGCCCTGGTGGTGAACGGCGTCCTCGTCGGTCAGGGACGCGCCCAGAACACCCCCCTGCTGGATGGCGACCGCGTGAGCTTCCTCAAGGCCGCCGCAGGGGGCTGAGAGCTGGGCTATGGATTCAGAAACAGAACAAAAGATTTAACACCGATGAACACCGATAAAAGCTGATTAAAAGCTAATTAAGAATTATTTAATAGATATTGAAGATTATTTTTTGTATCTTTTATCGGTGTTCATCAGCTTTTATCGGTGTTCATCGGTGGTAAAAGCCCTTTTTCTGTTTGATCTCTCTGCCGTCCGCGGAAGTGGTCCATGCTCCGGTTCACGCCCAGGACGCGCAGCACGACGTCGAAGAGCCAGGGCGGCAGCGCACGGGCCACGGGCAGGGCCAGCACGAAGCGGGGGAGGATGAGCCGGGAGCGGTTCCCCTCGATGGCCTTCATGATCCGGCGCACGACATAGTCCGGCTGGAGGATGGGCAGCAGCCAGGAGAACCGGGTGCTGGCGCCAGCGAACATGCCCGTGTCGATGAAGTAGGGGCAGACCACGGTGGTCCGAACCGGGCTGCCCAGCCGCTTCAGCTCCACCCGCAGCGACTCGTCGAAGCCCACGGCGGCGAACTTGGACGCGCAGTAGTCGCTCAGCCGGGACGTGCCCGCCAGGCCCGCCACGGAGGCCACGGTAACGATATGCCCCCTGCTCTGGCTCAGCATGCCCGGCAGGAAGGCCCGCACGGTCCAGAAGTGGGCCAGGGTGTTCACCTGGAAGGTCCGCTCGATGGCCTCGTCGCTGGTCTCCAGGAGGGGCTGGCCCGACACGATGCCGGCGTTGTTGATGAGGATGTCCACGCCGCCCCGGGTGGCCAGCACCTGGGCACAGACGGCCTGCAGGGCCGCGCGGTCGGCGAGGTCCACCACGAAGGCGCTGACGTCGCCTCCGAGCAGGCGAAGCTCCGCACAGACCCGGTCCAGCCCCTCGGGGTCTCGGTCCAGTAAGGTGACACGGGCCTTCCGGCGGACGGCGTCGAGGGCCATGAGGCGGCCCAGGCCACAGGCCGCACCTGTGATGAGAACGTGAGCGTCGAAGAAATTGGTCATTGGAACCCACCAGGTCGCCAATACCCTAGCACCCTTTCAGCGCTGGAGCTCTTCCAGGGCGCCCTGGGCAGCTTCCCAGTCGCTCATGGCGTAGGCGAGGTCCCCTTCCAGGGCCTTCTGCTCATCCAGGCGGGCGCTGAAGGCCTGCCAGTCGGCGGGGTCCATGGCGGCCAGGACCTTTTGATGCTCCGTGAGCTGGGCCTCCAGGGCCGCGACCTTGGCCTCGGCTTCGCCCACCAAGCGCTCGGCGCGCTTCAGAGAGCGCTGCTTGTCCTTGTCGATGGGAGGGTGGGGCTTCGGCGGAGCGTCGGGTTTGGGCGCTGCTTGGGGCCGGGACGGCGCCTTGGCCTGCTCGGGCTTGCGGTCGATTTTCTTGGGGGCCTCGGGCTCCTGGCTGCCCGCTTCGTCTTCTTGCCCCAGATCCAGATCCACCCAGGCTTGGTTCTCCTCGTAGCCCCCCTCGCGGAGCTCGGCCCGGCCCTCGTGGATGCGCAGCAGCGAGTCCGCCACGCGGCCCAGCAAGTAGCGGTCGTGGGTCACCACGATGGCCGCGCCGCTGAAGCTCAGGATGGTGTCCTCCATGGCCTCCATGCTGGGAATGTCCATGTGGTTGGTGGGCTCGTCCAGCAGCAGCAAGTTCACGCCGTTGCGGATCAGGGTGGCGATGCTGAGGCGGGCCCGCTCACCGCCGGACAGGGCCGTGACGGGCTTGTCCACCTCATCGCCGCGGAACTGGAACTTGGCCAGGAAGCCCAGGATGTCCTGCTTCACCGCGTTGGGCGTCACCGCGTGGATCTGCTGGAACACGGTGTTGCGCGGGTCCAGGTTGCGGTGGTGCTGGTCGAAGTAGCCCGGCTTCACCTGGCTGCCCAGGCGGGCCTGGCCGGTGATGAAGGGGATTTCTTCGGAGATGGCCTTGAGCATCGTCGACTTGCCGGTGCCATTGAGGCCCACGATGCCCAGCTTCTGCCCGCGCTTGATCTGGAGCTGTTCCAGGGGCGTGAACAGGGCCTTCCCATCCCAGCCCACGCTGGCGTTCTCCAGCACCAGGGCCACGTCGCCGCCGCGCTGGGTCTCGGGAAAGCTGAACTTCACCTTCCGGCGGTCCCGGAGGGGCTGCTGGATGCGGTCGAGGCGGGCCAGATGCGTGCGCCGCCCCCGGGCCTGCTTGGTGTTCTGGCCCGCGATGTTGCGGCGGATGTACTCTTCCTGGTTCTTGATGTAGGCCTGCTGCTGCTCGTAGTGGCGCTCGAGCAGCTCCAGCTCCTGCTCCTTTTTCTGCATGAACTCCGAGTAGTTGCCCTCGTAGGCGCGGGAGCGGCCGGCCTCCAGCTCGAGGATCTCGGTGGCGATCTTGTCCAGGAAGTAGCGGTCGTGGCTGATGACGGCCACCGTGGCGTCCGTGTCCTGGATGAAGCCCTCCAGCCAGCGCAGGCTGGGCAGATCCAGGTGGTTGGTGGGCTCGTCCAGCAGCAGCAGGTCGAGGCCCTGCAGGACGGCCTTGGCCAGCATCACGCGGCTCTTCTGGCCACCGGAGAGGGTCTCCACGGGCCGCTCGAAGTCCGCTGCGCTGAAGCCCAGAGACTGGAGGATGCTCTCGGCCCGGGCGCGGATCGTGAAGCCGTCCAGGTGCTCGAAGGCCTCGGTTACCGTCTGGTAGCGGTCCATGACCTCCGTCAGGTCGCCGCCGACCTCGCCCATGCGGTGCTCCAGGTCACGCATCTCATGCTGCAGGCGCTCCACGTCGCCGAAGGCCGCCAGGGTCTCTTCGAGCACGCTGCCCTGGGTCTCGGGGATGAGGTCCTGGGCGTAGTGGCCCATGCGGATGCCCCGTTCCTTCGTGGGCCGCACCACGGTGCCGGCGTCGGCCTCCAGCTGGGCCAGTAGGAGCTTGAAGACGGTGCTCTTCCCGGCGCCGTTGCGGCCGATGACCCCCCAGCACTCGCCCTCCTGGATGGCCCAGGTCACGTCCTTCAGCACCTCCTGGGGGCCGAAGCGCAGGTCAACGTGGTTGAGGGAAGCAAGCATGGAAACTTTCAGCAAGAAGGCCACCGCGAGGTGGCCTTCTGTTTGGTGGAGCCAATCGGGATCGAACCGACGACCTCTTGCATGCCATGCAAGCGCTCTCCCAGCTGAGCTATGGCCCCAATCGGGAAGACCCAGTATCCCACTCCCTCTGCGCCTCTGCAAGCACAG